>QMTJ01000001.1 GCA_003651045.1 Thermoplasmata archaeon
CGATAAACGATAACATTTTTTAATTAACTATTCATTACATCTAATCAATGAGATAGAAGGGTAAAATATTTTTTCGTCTCATGTCGAAGAGGTGTTAGACGTGTCAAGAAAAGTATGTATAGTTGGTGGAGCTACTACTCCTTTTGATTATGGACCAACAGGTTTTGAAAGCATTGAAGGTGGAGCAGCTGAATGTGTTAGAGAAACCCAGAGGGATATACCTGATTTTTCTCTCAGGGATCTCGATTTGATGATTTATTCTCATTTCTCTGTACATTTTGGTCATCAGCTTTCTTCTGAGTGGATTATCCATGATCATCTTGGTCTTGTAGGTGTTCCTCATTATAGAGTAGAGAATGGCGGTAACACGGGTGGTTCAGCATTATATGCTGCTGCTCTAGCAGTTATGTCTGGTCATCATGATGTCGTTGGTATAGTTGGTTGGGAGACTATGGATTCTGTATCCCAGTCGCAGGGTAGTGAGTTTATAGCTATGGCATCTGATATCAGATATGAGCTCATGGTTGGTGGAATCTACCCGATTTATTATGCTGCCATGGCAAATAAATGGATGAAAGACAACAATGTCACTGAAGAAGATGTTGCAACTATTGGTGCTAAAAATAGGAATAATGCTATGGATAACCCAAAAGCTCAGTGGTACCGAAACGAACATAGATATATAACTGTAGATGATGTGATGAACTCACGTCTTATTTCTTATCCTATTAAAAAATATGATTGCTGCTTGATGACAAGAGGTGTTGCTTTTCTACTCGTATGCTCAGAGGAATATGCTAAAAAAGTAAACCCAGATGGATATGTAACTATTGATGGAATAGGTCTCTCTAGTTGTACAATCCGTGCTGGTGACAGGTTGAATTTCCCAAGATGGAATGAGTTATATGGACAGGGTTATCCTGAGATGACTGAGTTTGCTGCTTGTCGCAACTCTGCTGAGCAGGCTTATAAGATGGCTGGTATCGAAAACCCGTTGAAAGAGATTGATTTTGGTGAGATACACGATGCGTTTTCAACATCTGAAGCACAGATTTATAAAGCACTTGGTTTAGCTGATACCAATAATATTGCACAGTTTTTACGTGATGAGAGTACACATATGCATGGTGAAATACCTATGAACCCAGGCGGTGGACTAATGGGGTATGGTCACCCTGTTGGTGCAACAGGTGTTATGAGTGCTATTGAGTGTTTCTATCAGTTATCTGGTTTGATCCCAAAGAAACATCTTAGTAGAAAAACTGAGGTACCCGATGCCGAATGTGGGATAGTTAACAGTCACGCTGGTACAGGTACTAGTATTTCTAATTTTATTTTAAGGAGGCATTGAATAAATATGAGTAGAATAATTGCTAAGAATAAGAAAAAATATGCTGATGCACCTGTTTTTACAGAAAAAAAATCTTATAGGCCAGAAGGTGTTAAAGAAACTGGTCTTGCTTTTGTTGGTCATGAGATCTCTGATGATAGAAAGGTGATGAACCAGTTTTTACATTATGACCAACTTTATACAATTAGACATGGTTGGAATAGCCCGTTTTTTATAGGGTTATTAGATGGTAAAATCCTTGGTACACGTTGCCCAAGATGTGGTGATACTTGGGTACCACCTAGGACTCATTGTTGGAATCTAGATTGTAACCTTCAACGTACAGAGTGGGTCGAAATGCCACTTACAGCGAGGGTTCATACTTGGACTGTCGCTGGTTGGAGTGGACGATCGTCTCTAAAAAGGTTACCTATTGTTTTAGTTTACGCTGTTATAGGTGATAGCAAAGTCGCTATTGCGAATGAACTCCATGGTATAGATCCATGGGATGTAGAGTTTGATATGCCTCTAAAAATTGTTTTTAAACCAAAAGAAGAACGAATAGGTGCCGTTACGGATTGGTATTTTGAACCAGCTGACAGCTGGGAACCTTCCCCGATGAATGAGGAGAAAGAACGGATTAAAAAACTTGTTGAACCAGTCTATGAATGGGTGAAAACATTAAAAAAATAAAAATAGAGGAGGTTAAGGTTTAAACATTCTTTTTTTATTTACTTTATTTCAATGGAATATGTAGCAGGAGCAATACTTACAATTGATGGTTTTAAAAAAGGTTACCTAGGTTTCGAGAATGGTAGAATAGTTGAAACTGGTACTGATCGGTCACCAGTTAAACCAGTTTGTAAAGGACTGATAATACCTGGTTTAGTAAATATTCATACCCATATTGGTGACTCGTTTGTTAGGAAGAAAAACATTGATCTACCAAGGGATGTAGAATCACTTGTTGGTCCACCAGATGGTTTGAAACATCAACTATTAAGTAATGCTTCTGATGAGGAAATAGTAGAAGGTATGAAAGATTCTATTAACATTATGATAGAATCTGGCACATTTGTTTTTTGTGATTTTAGAGAAGGCGGTGTTCATGGTGTTACACTGTTGAAACAGGCATTAAATGATTATAAAGTTTCCCCAGTAGTTTTGTCTAGACCACAGGGTTTATGTTATGATCGCGATGAAATTGATTCTCTACTGAGGTGTTCACATGGTATTGGTGTTAGTAGTATCTCTGACTGGAGTTATACGGAGTTGGAGAAAATCGCGAAGCATACAAAAAGGAGGAAAAAGTTTTTTGCTCTTCATGCTTGTGAACGGGTGAGAGAAGATATTGATCTTATTCTTGATTTGAAACCTGATTTCCTAGTTCACATGGTTAAAGCAAATAGGGATGATCTATTACGTGTCAAGGATAATGATATACCTATTGTTTTATGTCCTCGTTCTAACATGTTTTTTGGTTTAAAACCTAATATAAAGGTTATGAAACAGGTTGGTGTTGATATATTACTTGGTACTGATAATGGTATGTTAAACTCACCGGTGATAGTTGATGAAGTAAAATTTTTAAAAAATCAATACTCTGATGTGTTTTCAACAGATGAACTTTTAAACATGGTTACATATAGGGCTAGGAAAGTTTTAAATTTAGATTGTGACATTCTCTGTCCCAATTCCAAAGCAGAGTTTGTAGTGTTACATGAGAAATCATTAAAGCCTTTGTACATATCTCTGGTTTAGAAGAAGGAAAATAAAAGAAGAAGCAGGATAAAATTTGAGGGATGAAAAGTGAAAGTAGAGGATGTGATGTCTAAGGATTTAATAGTGGGTTATGTTCCGGGTAGTGTTAGAGATGCTCTTCGTATCCTTGCGAAACATAATGTTTCAGGTATGCCTATTTTAAAAAAGGATAGTAAAATAGTAGCTGGTGTTGTAACTAGGAGTGACATTTTTAAAAACCCTGAGGAGGATCAACTTGCCCTTATTATGACTAAGGATTTTCATTTTGTTGAAGGAGATCAAGATGTTGAAGAGGCTGCTAAATTGTTATATGAACATAGGATTCATGGTTTACCTGTTCTTAATAAACGAAAAGAGTTAGTGGGTATTATAAGTCCAACTGACATTTTAAGGAATCTACCTATGGAGATCGATGAAAATGTTGAACATTATTTCACTAACATAGTAGTACCAGTTTATCAGGAGACACCTATAAACATTGTAATGGAGATTATCAATGTTACACATGAGAATGCTTTACCAGTGTTAAACGATGAATGTAAACTCGCTGGTATTGTAACTGATGGTGACTTGTTTAAACTCAGCCATATACGTGAAAGCGTTTCTTCAACAGATCTAGGTATGGGTGGTGATGAAGACGCTTGGACATGGGAAGGTATTAGAGACGCAGTGAGGCTACACTATGCTACATCTAAGGTTACCCTACCGCCTGTCCCGGTACGTGAGGTTATGGTTACTGAGGTTGTTAAAGCTTTTAAAAACACACGTGTCCATGAACTTGCTGAACAGATGGTTAAACATCATATTAGCCATGTACCAGTTGTTGACTCTGATGACCGATTAGTTGGTATGGTTACAGATATTGATCTTATGGCCTGTATGTTTTAAATTCTATAATCTTATTTCTTTTTTTAAAAAAATAAAAAAGAGAAAAGCAACTTTGGAGATTCATGTTTATGCCTCAAGATGTTTATGATAAAATTATGATGCTATGTAAAAGAAGAGGTTTTATCTATCCATCTTTTGACATTTATGGAGGAGTAGCAGGTTTTTATGACTATGGACCATTGGGTTCACAGGTTAAAAACAATATTGAAAACCTATGGAGAAGGTTTTATGTTTTAAAAGATGGATGTATTGAGATTAATACTCCAATAATAACACTATATGAGGTGTTGAAAGCATCTGGTCATGTTGATGAATTCACAGATTTAACTGTGCATTGTGGAAAATGTAAACAGTTTTACAAAGTTGAGGATATCCTAGAAAAAGGAGTTAGTGTCGAAGAAGCATTGAAGAAAAACCTGTTAAGATGCCCCCGGTGTGGAATGGTTTTAAAAAATGTTTCCCCTGTTAATTTAATGTTTTCAACAAAAATAGGCATAGGCGAAGGTAGAAAAGCTTTTCTCAGACCAGAAACCGCACAGGGTATTTTCACAAATTTTCATTTTCTCTACAGATTTGCACGTGAAAAACTCCCCATAGGTGTTGTGCAAATAGGAAAAGGTTATAGAAATGAGGTCTCACCACGTCAAGGTATAATCAGGTTGAGAGAGTTTTCTATGGCTGAAGCTGAAATATTTTTTGACCCAACGAATAAAACCCATTCAGACTTTGAAAAGGTCAAAGACAAAAAATTGTTTTTATTTGATAACGAGAAAGAGATGAAGTTATCTCTAAGGGAAGCCGTTAAAAACAAGGTAGTCGATAATCAGGCGCTTGCTTATTATATGTATCTAACGCAGGAGTTTTTATTATCCGCGGGTGTAGATCCCAAAAAATTCCGTTTCCGTAAACATGCAAAGGATGAACTTGCTCATTATGCAAGAGAATGCTGGGATGCAGAGCTTTTTAGCGAACGTTTCGGCTGGGTGGAATGCGTAGGTATAGCTGATAGATCAGCTTATGATCTTAGTTCACATATAAAATCTTCTGGTGTAGACATGTATGCTTTACGTAGATATGATAAAACAAAAACTGTGAAAAAGAAAAAAATAGTACCAAATATGAGTACTTTAGGTCCCTTGTTTAAAGAGAAAGCAGGGAGGATAAAAACATTATTGGAAAACATAGATGTAACCAGTGAGGTAGATGAAATCTCTGTTAATATTGATGGTGAAAAAATAGAAATCCCTAAGGATTGTTATAAAATAGTTGAAACAGAGGAGAAAGTATCAGGTGAAAAATTTATACCACATGTTATAGAACCCTCTTATGGTATAGATAGGATTTTGTATATGATCCTGGAGCATAACTATATGGAGACTAAGAAAAAAGAAGAAGAATATAGGGTTTTAAGGTTGAAACCAGGGATTGCACCTGTTAAAACTGGTGTTTTTCCATTGGTTAACGATGATAAACTAGTTGAAATAGCTAAAAAAATAGATAACGATCTTAGAGACGCGGGTGTTATAACGTATTACGATGATAGTGGTAGTATCGGTAGACGTTATGCTCGTATGGATGAAATAGGTACACCGTTTTGTGTAACAGTTGATCATGATACAATAGTGGATAACACTGTTACTATCAGGGATCGTGATACAACAAGACAGGTTAGGAAAAAAATCGAAGACGTAGTGGGTTATATAAAAGAAAAAATAGGGTTTTTAGTTTAGTTTGTTATAGTCTATGTTTTTTTTTATTCTTCAATGACTCTAAACTTGTACATTGGTGAAAATAGGAAGTCAAACCATTTCTCATTGATGTATGGGCTGATACCTATTTTGTATATTCCCACTATGTAGTACCCACCAGGTGTGTTTAAATCGTATTTGATTTTTTCACCAGTTCTATGGTTTATATAGCCAAGTTCTATCTTAGTGAGATCTACTTTTTCTTTTAATGATTCACCAGGTTGCAGTTCAATTGTCTCTGGGGGGCCTTGTATTTCACCAATATAATGTATTTTTTTATCATCTGGTGTTTTAAGTACAAAATCTAGTGTCCCGTATTCAAGTTTCATAATGTTTACTGTTACTGGATGATCATCATTGTTTGTTAATATAGCAGTTACATTTATTGATTCACCAGGTTTATATTCCTTTTTTTCTAGTTGTATATCAAAATGTAATGCTACACATTGTTTTTCTAATACGAAGTTAACTGTTTCTTCTTCATCTGATTCAACTTCCACGTTTTTTACCATCTCGGTTTTATATCTTGGTTTACTTGCTTTTACATCATAAACCCCTGGTTCTACTTCAATTTTATAGAGTCCTCGTTCATCTGTGTATGTCACATATATGGGTTCTATTTCTCCAGAGGTATAAACTTCTATTTTTGCACCAGGTATTGGTTTAAATAGGAATACTGGTAGTATTGGATCTTCTCTAACCACACCTGCTATAACACCTGGTTTCACTGGTTCTTCACCTTTAACATTTACCTCTTTAATCACTGTACCAGTTGCACCATCATCATCAACCACAGTTAGAGTGACCTTATACAAACCAGCCACATTATACATATGAACAGGATTCTGCTCATCACTAACAAAACCATCACCAAAATCCCATTTCCAAGCAACAACAGATCCATCTTCATCCTTAGATTTATCCATGAAGTTAACATCCTCACCAACTAAGGGGTTCTCAGGTTCAAAAACAAAATTGGCCTCTGGCGGATGGTTTTCAGGTTCAACATCATTTATTTTTTCTATATGTATAAGCTCTATAGGTAAAGCATGGAATATAAATATATAACGTATACCTATTAAACTAACAAGTCTTTTATAAACAACTGTTGCTGTAAAATTTACTTTTAAATTATGTTGTTTAAACTCTTCAGGTAGATTCAATGGTAAATATTTTTTAAAAAGTTTACCCATGAAATATGTCCCTCTGTCACCATGTATCAGGTATATCCCTTTATCATCCACAATGCAATGGGAAATCTTAAGACGTTTTATAGTACCAGTATCTCTTATTATATTATCCTCGTTTAAAACACGAGTTTTTTTAGCTAATGCAACAGCAGATAGAGACGTAGACAGCAATACTATTACTACAATCATGCTTAAATATTTTTTATATCTCATTTTTCATTACCTCTTTTTTTTATTTTAATCAAATATTATTTCTTTTCTAAATTTTTTATGTTTTTTTATTATATAAATTATTCTATGTATAATTATAGTTTATAAACTTTTCTTTACAAATAATATCATAAAAAATTGTTTTTACCCTGTGAGACCTAAAACGTTTTAAGCGTCTCGTCTAATATTTCAAGGATTTTATCGATTTCTTGAGATGATATAATAAGAGGTGGTCTGAATCTAAGTGTTTTTTCACCGCATCCTAGTATTACTAAACCATTAGCATATAATTTGTTTTTTAACTCATCTCTTCTCTTAGGATTAGGGAGATCAAAAGCGCACATAAGACCGCGCCCGCGAACATTAGATATTATATTAGGATATTTATCACCTAACCTTGTAAGTTCCTCTAATAAATGTTTACCTTGTACTTCTGCGTTTTTAACAAGTTTTTCTTCCTTGATTACTTCGAGATATTTCTGGCATCTAACCATGTCAACAAGGTTTCCACCCCATGTAGAGTTAATACGGCTTGAAACCTTGAAAACATTATCTTTTACTTCATCAACACGTGAAGTAACCATGATCCCGCATACTTGTGCTTTTTTACCGAAAGCTATTATATCTGGTTTAAAATCAAAATGTTCATAAGCCCACATTTTACCTGTGAGTCCTACACCTGTTTGTACTTCATCAAGTATAAACATGATCTCATGCTCATCACAGAGTCTACGTAGTTCATGGAAAAACTCTTTACGGAAATGATTATCCCCGCCTTCACCCTGTATTGGCTCTATTATAAGAGCCGCTATATCATCAGGGTTATCAGATACTGCTTTTTCAATCTCAGATACAGCTTGTTTCTCTAAATTTTGAACCTTTCTAAGGTTTTTTTCGTTTAATGGAAACGTGATTTTTGGGTTAGTAACCCTTGGCCATTTAAATTTTGGGAAATATTTTGTTTTATCAAGATTGAATGTATTAGTCATAGAAAGGGTATACCCTGTCCGTCCATGGAATGCTTCTTTAAAATGTATAACTTGGTTACCTAACTCTTGTTTTTTACCGTTTTCAAAGTTTTTACGTATTTTCCAGTCAAAAGCTGTTTTCAGACCGTTTTCTACAGCTAATGCACCACCACTTACGAAAAACAGGTGTTTAAAATAACTGGGGACAGCATGTTTCACGAAACTATCGACGAATTCTGCCATTTCAACAGTGTATACATCTGAGTTAGTTGGTTTATTCACTGCTACTTCACCGATTTTTTTTATAAACTCAGGGTTTGATAGTTTCGGGTGGTTGCATCCTAATGGCGCTGAGGCAAAAAAGGAGAAACAATCGAGTAAATATTTATTATGACGTGAGTCATATATTTTACATCCCTTACTTTTTTTTAAATCCAGAACGAGGTCGAAACCATCTACAAGTATGTATCTGGATAATGTTGCATGGACGTTTTTTGGTTGAACTGTCATGATTTTTTGTTCCTCCATTTTTTTTAGAAAACTAAGAAAATGTATCTTTAGTTAAAGCGGTATCTCTATTTTTTATAAAATGGTATCGGTATAGCTTCTTTTTTTAGATAATCTTGGTTTTTTCGTTAAACCTTATGTTCAGTTTTTCTAACTCATCAAGTATCGGGTTGTATATCTCAGGTATAACCGGGATATGTACACCTATAGGTTTTATGTCTCCTTGTAGAATCATTTTCACAGCTATAGCGGCTGGTAGTGCAACAGTTCGTGCAACAGCAGTGTCACCACCTGGTACACCATAGTCAAGTAGAGTAGATGTTATGTATTCTTTTTTGTTGTTGTATTCTGCTATGAACTCATGATGCATGATTACCATGTCTCTATCGTTTTTACTTAGAGACATTTTTTTAAGCATGAGCAGTGTGAGATAATCTAAGGGGTTATCCGCGTTTTCAGGTAAGGGTTCGTCGCTGAATAAACCAAGCCATTCAAGTCGTTTTATAATTGCAGAATACGTTTTTAGATTAAGGAATCTCGCTGTTTCCTCTATGGTATTATCTCCCTGTGTTTTGATTAAATGTTTTGTCATTTCACCATAGGTTCTACCAGAGAAACTTTTTAAGGGTTTATCGTTCAACCACCCAAGTGCTGCTATGCTTCTCATGGTTTCACACCATCCTACCATTCTAAATGTCCCTCTGTAAACGGTTTTTGCATCCTTAAGACCGTATATCTCCTTGTATGGTAGAGAATCCCTGTTAGGGTAGTTTTCAAACGATCCAACATCAGGGACATCCTGGATGATGTAGTGCTCAAAAAGTTTTTCACCAGGGATTGAAATCGTTTCTCCGTTTTCCAACCATTTTGCTGCATTACGTGAAGCGAGTAAAACACCACGGGGTGACCACGAGAACTTGTAACCAAAAGGGTTATTGTTTGAGTCATGAGCAGGTAATGCACCAGTTGTTGATTTAAAACTTATAATTTTTCCACTTTTTGATTCAACCTCGTGTATAACACGCATCGCTGACATGTGATCTATACCTGGATCAAGACCGCATTCATTTAATAACAAAACACCGGTGTCTTTTGCTTCTCCATCTAAATCTTTCATCTCTTTACTAACATATGAAGTAGTAACGAGATGCTTCCCATGTTTTATACATTGTTTTGCAACTTTAACATGATAAATATAAGGTAACAGACTAACAGCAACATCGTGATCCTTTACAAGTTTTTTTAACAGAACATCATCATCTTCTATATTAAAACTAACTGCTTCACCACGTGGATGGTTGTTTATTATTTTTTCTGCTTTACTAACTGTTCTACTAGCCATAGTTACATGAACACCTGTTTGATCTAGAAGATATCTAACTAGTGGTTTAGAAACCATACCAGCGCCAAGAACCAATACTTTTTTTACCATAACCTATTCTTCAACTCCTTTCAACAAAAATTTTTTTTAGATACAATAAAACAATCATGGTAGACACCGGAAAAGAAACAAACCTATAAAAATCTACTCATATATTGATAGGATGAAGTAAGTTTTCCATGAAGGAGTATCAATGCTTTTTTAATCTCAATAGGTAAATCTATGTTTTCAAAATCAACAGAGTAATCAGCTTTAACAATATCTGGGATGAAACGTAAAAGTGTTTCACTGAAACTCTGTGAAGACTCACGTGGTAGCTCACAGGGTAAATTGTCAACAGCCACAACTGCAACACCGTCACCCTTGTAACTATCTATGATTTCATCCCTAACGGGGTCGTAAACAAAAACTGGATTATCAGGTGTCGTTGTTTTCTCTGTGAACTCAATAGCACCGTTTATATCTACACTGATATCACCTACAACTTGTAGTTTCATCTTATTAGAAAAATTTTTTTTCAAAAAACTTTTAGTAAAAAGACGAGGGTATTTCTCCTCCCAGTAAATACAGTTCATAAGGATAGAGAGAAAAGGAATATATTGATGAAAAACTGATTCATATAACCGTGGGTTATTATAGTACTCCTGAAGATCAAAACTTGTAGTGTTTGAAACACGTTTAACCATGTGTTCTTCTTTGAAAACTACTTTGTATATAACATTATCAGAGTAACCCCTGTGGATGTTTTCAAGCTCATCAGGTTTGATTTCTTCTACAGGTAAAACATCAAGTATTTCTTGTGCACCTTTTGACACGTTACCGTAACCTGCAAAACCTACAACTATTGGTGCTATATCTTGAGGTATACCTTTTTTTTCAATTTCTTCTTTTACTTTTTTTAAATGGTTTTTTATTTCATTAAGACCTGTATAATATATAGTTTGTTTAACCTGGGTAAACGGGTTTTCTATGCCTTTCCATTTAAGCCTCTGACCGAAAACCCATAGTGTATCAACCATACCAGCGAGACCAGCGTAACGTCCGAAGAAAACTAATCGTCGACCATGTTCATCAACTATTTTTTCATAATCAATTAGGTTACAACCTAGTTCCATCATTTTTTTCAACATAGGCATATTATATTTCTGCCCTTTGATTGTATGGGAGAAAAACACATAGGTTTTACCTGGTTTAAAAAAATCAATTGGTATTTCTTTAACAGCAAAAACAACATTAGCAGGGGATAAATCTTCACTTACTGTTGCTCCTGCTTTTTTGTATTCTTCATCTGTGAATACTCTAATTTTTGAAGGTTGAATTATTGTTTCTATCCCGTGTTTTTCTTTTAAAATTTTTACATGCTCTGGGGTTATCGGTACGCGTCTCTCCCAACGGTTTTTATCTTCTCTACGTATGCCAAGTTTGAAACTCATAAATAGACAACTCCCTTTTTTTGAATTAGGAAAACTTTCATCTTTTTGAATTTTAAATATGTTACTATAATATTAAAGAGAAATAAGGTATTACAGTTTTTTAAAGAGAAAAAATTTTGAAAATATTCAAATACTGCATAAAGGATACTTATTGGTTGAGGAGGGTGTTAATATAAAGGTTTCAGATCGAAAAATAGTTGGTTATACCTTGTTAGTTATTGGTTTATGTATCATAGGTTATAGTGTATTTTCAGTGTTGACTGTGTTTAATGGAGATGAAAAAGTACCTATTGAAATACTTCATAGTGAAGGTACAACAGGTACTCAACAAACTATTGATCTCTCTAGTGGTACTCCTTCAATTCCTATAGATTTTACTCAGATAATGACTCCATTATTCCCAGCGTTTAACGTGTTGATATGGATAGCGATAGCGTTTTTCCTTGTATCTGCTGGTGCACGTATCGCCTTAATTGGTGTTAAATTAATAGATACCTCTCCTAATACCGCTGTTGCAAAAACTAGGGGAAAGGAGAAGGATAAACAGATACATATGATGAGGAAAGAGAAAGTCGAGGAAAAAGAGGAGGATTTAAAAGAACAACAGTCTCAATAAAAAAAACGTTCATTCTCTCTTTTTTTTGTTTTTTATTTAAACCTTAAAAGCCCGGCGACATGCCCAAGATTAGCTATTTCTTCATCATCTGTGAACTCGACTTCTGCATCTGTTCTTTCAGCGAATTCTATTATTTCTTCTAACATATCTACTTGTGATGTTTTTTTACCACAGTAAGGGCAATGTTTTTTAAAACCTGTCTCAACTATTTGACAGTTTTCGCATATCCAACCTGGGAGTTTATAGTTTTTTTGAATAATAAGTATCTCTATTTGACCGTTTTTTGCAGCGTCTATAGTATCTTTGACGCCGTAGACCGCTAATCCATCTTTTAATATTTCTTCTTTTAAATGTTGAACTATTTCATAGCTTGTTCTTTTTTCTTTTTCAGAGATCAAATGAAGAGAATTTTTTATAAGTTTGTCTTCGTCATCCATGTCAATATCTATTACATCAATGATTTTGTTTCTTAAGTTTTTAGGGAGCATATCGATAAACTGGTTTTTACTAGTCCCGGGTCCAGCGATAATGATTTGTTTATCAGATCTTTTTTCTAACTCTTCCACTACTTCTGAAAAAAACGTATGTATAGCTCCTTTTCTTAGTCTATTAAAACGCGCTTGTGACCATCCACCTTTTTTATGTTTATTCATTATATCTTTAGAGAGTTTTTTGATATTATCAACTCTTCCTAGTGATATTGAGAATATTTTTGCATAGTTGGAATTAATTAAAACCAGTGTGAAGGATTCCCATTCATCAAGTAGTCTAGCGAGTGGCCGTAGATATGGGGAAGAATCTACAATTAACAAGTTTTCAACAGGAGTGGTTAGAGAAATATATTTTTGGAAATTATGTTTATGGGAAGCAAAAACAGCTATATTGTTACCAATATTTTTCTTAAGGATGTTTTTTATGTCATCCATGGTAGCGTTGAAATTTTTTTGTTCTTCTCCTTTTAAAACAGAGTTACATGCTTTTATTCTATGGTCGATAAACTTTTTATCGGTACCTTTTGAGAAATACAATGTAACATATGTATCTTCGCTATCAGGGTCGTAAACCCTCGATAATTCTTTAATAAACTCGTTAAGATCTTCTACCATTTAAACTAATCAACTCTAAGGAAACAAGGAAATCCTTTATTATAATTATCCAACAACATGTCATTTTATAATATACCATCATGTTTCACAATACTCTTTTTTTACTTTCAGTAAACCCCAGGTAATGAATAAATACTTGAGGATGTTGTTACAAGTATCTGAATATGGGAAAGATTAAAACAATTGAGAAAAAGAATGACAATGTTATCACTGCTTCTGAAATAGGGCAGTTTTGTTATTGTTCAATGTCCTGGTATCTACAAAGACAGGGGTATAAACCAAGATCTGAATCAATCAACATGGGCTGGGAGAAACATATAGAACTTGGTGATTTAATGGATTCTACACAAAAAAATATCAAAAAATCAAAAATATTTGGTAGTGCTGGGTATATTTTACTAATTATAGCGTTTTTAATCTTACTATTTGAGGTGATTTTATAGAAGTAGAAAACATGATATTATTTGTTATATTTTTTACGTTGTCAATAATGTTTATTTTGATATCGAAATCTATGCAGAGACGTGTTAGAAAAATGAAAAATAACCATGGAATTGTAAAAGGAGAGATAATATATACTGATTTGAATAAACCTGCGAAATCTTTTTTTTCAAAAAAATATAGGATCACTGGTAAACCTGATTATATAGTAGTAAAAGATGAAAAATGTTTACCTGTGGAGTTAAAAACCGGTGGTTATACTAAGCCACAGTGGAATCATATACTCCAGTTAGCAGCATATTGTCAATTGTTAGAGGAAAACTATGGAGGTTTTGTACCTTATGGTATTCTTGTATACAATAATCGGTTTCAATACAAAATACCGTTTAACCCAAGGGTTAGATTTGAACTTGAGAATACAATAAATGAAATGAGACATTTAATTAAAACAGGTGAAATTTATGTTAACCATGATGATCCAGGTAGATGTAAAAATTGTTCAATGAGAGAATATTGTAATGTGAGTATATCATAAAAAAAAGAATAAATAAAGGGTTGAAAGAAGAAAAAGATTTTTTTTTGTTATACATGATATAGTTTATATCTTTTTTATAAAAACTATATTTTTTAAAAAAGTTAATAAATAATTTTTTTATTCTATTAGAAACCGAGGGAGGAAAAAGAGGTTTTATGAGAGAGGAGTTGACTTTTGAAGATGGAGTTTTACTTTGTAAACATATTTATCAAACCGTGGTTGAAAAAACACTTAATGGTGTTATAGAACAGGATCAAATCTTTATCACGGCGCATGAGATGTTGAGTAAAATATTAGATGATTTTAAAAACGAGAGAGTGGATGAGCTGCTTCATATTTTCAACATGGAAGATATTTATACTATCATATAAAAAAATGGTTTTTTTGAATAGATAGAAGTTGCTTTTTTTTATTTTTTCTTGAATATTAGATCAAAAGCCTCATTTAGAAAAGCTCTCTCCTCCGGTGTTGGAGACCAGCTGAAACCGTTTTCGTCTTTTATAAAATTTGGTGCATTTGGATCAAAACGTGTCAGGAGGTTTAAAGCACCAGTATGCGGATCTCTACTTATTTCAAGTTTTATATGAATATTCTCATTTTTATCCATAGGTATCCTCATCCTAGTTTTTTATTTTTTTTTTGTTTGATAGGAATAGGTTTATAGGACTTATATTTTTTCTTTTTTTATTAAGCGAGTGAAACATGCTCTCTTTTTTGGTTTCATGTTGATAAAAAAAATGGTTTTTTTGTTTTTGGAATAATTTTTTGGTATAATAGAACAGAGAGGGGGGGTTAGTTTTTTAAGAAACCTTTATGTTTTTAAAATAATTAAAGGTGGTTGATTAGTTGGAGAGAACGGTCTAATGCTTATAGATTCTGTAGTTATAACTTTGATAGAGGAGGATGAAGAGTTACATACTAGGTATATTTTAACGGTTTATGGTAAAGGCTTTGCAGTGTATGAGATATGGGGGCGTTCTGGTGGTAAAAAAAAGTTTGAAATCGATGTAGATGATGAAGAAATCGTTGAGATTCTTCAGGGTTTTAAAGAAACTGGTTTTTTTTCTTTAAAGAATGTTTACCCGGTTGGTGATGGAAAAGGAGAAGGTATTAGAAAAACTATTTCGATTTCTATTCCAAAAGAAAACGATGAGTCGGTGGTTAAAAGTGTAACTTACTATGAAAGTAGTAAGGATGTCCCTGAGAGGCTTAGAAGACTATGGGATAAAATCAAAAAAGTAGTTGAAATAGAGATAGGTGAAGAAACTGTTAGGGGAGATGAAGAATTAGTTAAGTTAGAAAAAAAAGCGGCGGGGGGAGAAACAGGTTTAGATAAGGAGACAATAGCATCTAGGTTTAAATATGTTAAAAATAAAAACATGAAAGTTGTAGTTGGAATAGGTGTTTTAGTTGTAATAGGTATAGTGTTGTTAGGTTTATTTTTAGGTGTTATTAATCTACCTTTTGTAACAGAGACAGGTGGTAACTCTAATGAGGGATCTACTGTACCTGATGTTGTTTTGTTAACAACTGGTGTTGTTAGTTCTGAAACTGGTGAGTATGAATTAAGCGATAGTTTTCAACAAGGGGATGTTATTCATGTTTATGTTAGGTATACAAATGTGACAGTGTTTGATAATGGGAGATGTAATGTTGAGGTGAAACTATTGTTTTCAGTTGATGAAACGTATCGTGTGTATTCTTTTTATGAGGATACATTGAAGAATTTTTCAATGTTTAATATTTCAACAGATGAAACCTGGGAAACAGGTTTTTATAAATTATTGTTAACTGTTTTTGATAATGTTTCAAAGAAAAATGGGTCTGCTATGGTTTATTTCAGTTTAAGTAAGGTTCCTTTTGAAATCACTAAGCTGTTACCTGCTAGTGAGGTATATGGTGAAGGTGACTATGTTGAGAAATATAGTTTTGAACGTGATGGTTTGAAACCAGTTAATATTTATCAGGAGTACAGGGGGTTTACTGTGGATGAAAACGGGAGTTGTAATCTTTATCTAGAGCTTAAGGTTGAAAAGTTAACAGGAGGTGATAAAAACATAACACTTACTGGATATGAATATGATGGTAGCAAAACTTGGTATAGTTGGTTGTTTTATGTAGATGATACTTGGCCAACTGGTGTGTATATAGTGAGTGTTTCTATATTAGATAACATGTCAAAAAAAGTAGTTACTGATACTACTTATTTTACTTTAAAATAATAAAAAAACAATTAGATAGCTGAGTAATGAGAGGTACAAAACTTTTTTTAACAGACCTCTTCTTCACCATATCTAGATTTTTATGCGTATAGCTGTGGTTATTAAAGATAGATGTAAACCAAAAAATTGTAACATGGAATGTATAAAATACTGCCCTAGAGTACGTGCTGGTGATGAAACTATTACAGTAGGTGATGATGGTAAACCAGTTATTTCGGAGGAGTTATGTGTTGGTTGCGGTATATGTGTGCATAAATGCCCGTTTGATGCAATAAAAATCATTGGTTTAGCTGAAGAATTGGAGACAGAGCTTGTGCATCAGTTCGGTAGAAATGGTTTTAGGCTTTTTAGGCTACCTGTTCCAAAGAAAGGAATATGCATAGGTATACTTGGTCAGAATGGTATAGGGAAAACCACGTCTGTAAGGATACTATCTGGGCAGATAATACCAAACCTTGGGGATTACGAAGAAAAACCAACATGGGATGATGTTATTGAGTATTACGCGGGGACAGAGTTACAAGAGCATTTTAGAGGAGTAGCTAGTGGAGAAATAAGTAGTGTTGTGAAACCACAGTATGTGGATAAACTCCCAAGGGTTATGAAAGGAAAAATCGGTGAAATACTAAAAAAAATAGATGTTTCTGAGAAATTTGATGTTATCGTTGAAAAACTAGGTTTAGAAAATGTTCTTGATAAAAACATAGAAAAAGATGTTATCTCTGGTGGGGAACTACAACTTGTAGCAGTAGCTGCGGCGTTACTTAAAGATGTAGATCTTTATTTTTTTGATGAACCTTCTTCTTATCTTGATATTTATCAACGTTTAAAAGTCGCAAGGATAATTAAAGAACTATCAGAGGAAAAAAAAGTATTAGTTGTAGAGCATGATCTAGCGGTACTTGATTTCCTCTGTGACAATGTACATCTCATGTATGGTGATGAGGGAACATATGGTGTAGTTACTCATCCTAAAAGCGTACGTCATGCAATTAACACATATCTTTCAGGATACCTCAAAGAAGAAAACATACGTTTCGGTGAAAAAATAGAGTTTTTTGTACATCCACCTAAACAAAGGCAGCAGATGAATATACTTGTCACCTATAACGACCTAAGTAAATCTTTCAATGGTTTTTCTTTAAAAGTTGAGAGAGGTGTTGTACGAGAAGGTGAAATCATTGGTGTCGTAGGGCCAAATGCTATCGGTAAAACAACGTTTGTAAAAATGCTCGCTGGTGTTGTTAAACCATCAGAGGGGAAAGTTGAACACAAAATCAAAGTCAGCTATAAACCACAATATATTACACCAGATTTTAATGGAACAGTTAGGGAATATTTTGAGTTGAAGGCTCAACAGTTATTTACATCCTCTTTTTTTAAAGCTGAGATTTTTGAACCGTTTAACCTTAAATATCTTCTTGATAAAAAAGTTGATACATTATCTGGTGGTGAACTACAACGTGTTGCTACTGCTAACTGTCTTGTTCAGGATGCAGATATTTATCTAATTGATGAACCATCAGCGTATCTAGATAGTGAACAACGTATGGTTACATCACGTACAGTGAGACGTGTTATTGAGAAATCTGGTAAATCAGCATTGGTTGTAGATCATGATGTATATTTTATAGATATGATTAGTGATGCATTGATTGTTTTTAATGGAGAACCAGGTAAACATGGTATAGCGAGGGGTCCTTTTAGTTTACACGAGGGTATGAACCGGTTTCTAAAGGATGTAGATATCACGTTTCGTCGAGATGAAGAAACACACCGGCCAAGGGTTAACAAACCAGGTTCATATATGGATCGTAAACAAAGACAAGAAGGAGAATACTACTATATCCTCTAAAAAAAGAAGGGGGGCTTTTTAAATCATAATTTTTTTAAAAAAAATAGTCATAGAAAGAGGATGTAAAAAAAAATAAACACAACAGTTAAAAGAGACATCCTATATACCTCTCTGTAAGATAAGATGCCGCGATCGGGGAGGATACGTAACTTTTTACGTGAATATAAAGAATCACCTAAAATAGAGAAACTATCATTCCTAGCTCCTTTTTTAATACTGTTAATTGAATGTATATTACTCGCCCATGCAATAGATTTAAAAGAAGTATATGTAATATTATTAACAGCAGTTCTTGTAATAATATCTGTAGCAGAAATAATACTAGTAACACTTGAAATCCATGAAGAATATAAACATAGGAATTTTGGTAAAATACTTGCTATAAAAGTTGATGATTTTGTCATAGATTCAAAGGTAAAAAATGTGAAAAAAATAGTTGAAGACTTTATAAAAAAATATCCCGAATACAGACTCAAGAGGAACGAAGTATATCACACAGCATGTCAAGTTCTAGAAACACATAAAGAAGAAGAAATCGAGAAAAAACTAATGGAAGATCTAAACAAGTTCATTAAGAAAAACAAGAAAATGAACGTTAATGAAATAGTAAAAACATTTATTAAGAAAAATCAAAAGTATAAAAACTATAGAGATAAAATATATGAAAAAACTTGTGAAATAAAAAGAAAAAACAACTAAACATTTTTTCTATCTTCCCAAGATTCTAAAATTATTTCACGGAGTTTTTCAACATCTTTTGCTTCAACCCATTTTTTATCAAAATCAGAGGTACTCGTAGCTTGTATAATCCACATCAAAGTATGGAGATAGAGATTTTTTTTATCAGGAGAAGAAACAATTACAAAAAATGCATGAACAGGATCTACAGTATCTGAAAGAAATAGACCGATTTTGCTTCTTACTACCAATATTGCAAATTTTTCTTTACCTTTAATCATGTGAGATATTATTGCAACGCCTGGGTGAACTGCAATATTGGAATCACTACTTCGTTTCTTTAAAAGCTTGTAAAGCTTTTCTGTTTTAATACCTATTTTAACAGAAAGCTCTTCTGCAATTTTCATTAAAAATTTATCAGGACGAGCATACTTATATACATCAATAATTTCACATTCTTTTATTATTTTTTTAAATCTTTCTTTGGTAATACCGTCTCGTTCAATAAGTATTTCTCTTAATTCTTCATCAACTAGATAACCAGTGGATTTAACACCCGTGATTCTTTCAATAATATGTAGAAGAGAATATTCACGCCATATTTTATCCCGTGCATAAAACCAATACCAAGTAAAACCAAAACAAATAAAACATCCAACGAGAACTAAAGGTATTAAACCCATTTCAAAAATCAAAAAACTATATCCAACTATACCAGCTATTTGAACCCATGGATAAAAAGGTGAATGAAAACTTGGGCGATAATGTTTTATATTGCTTTCATGCATCATAATAACAGATAAATTTACAAATATAAACAGTAATAGTACTAACGTTGAAGCAATTTTAACTAGTCCCTCAAGATCTAAAAACAAAATAATACAAATCATAAAAATAGAAGTAAACAGTAGAGAGACAAATGGTATACCACGTTTAGAAATCTTTGAAAAAAAACCTGGCATCAGTTGATCCTTACTCATAGCTAAGGGATAGCGTGAAGAAGAAAGTAAACCCGCATTTGCAGTAGTTATAAAAGCAAGAACAGCTGAAACACCTAAAACAACAAGACCTATCTCTCCCATAAACACTTTTGCCCCAAGAGAAATAGGCATTAAAGAATGCATCAACGTCTCATGTTCTAATAAACCTATGGTAACAAAAACAACCAATACATATAGAGTTGAGATAACACCCCATGCGAGAAACATACCTAGGGGGATGTTTCTTTTTGGTTTTTTAATCTCTTCTGCAACACTGCAGACCTTGGTAAGACCCATAAAGGAAACAAAAACAAAACCTGCTGTTGCAAAGATAGGAGCCATACCATGCATAGTAAATGGTTCAAATCTAGAAGGATGAATGTAGAAAAAACCAAAAATCACATAAACAACAAGGATACTAATTAAACCTATTACTAATATAACTTGTGCTTTACCGACATGTTTAACACCAAATAAATTAAGGATAGTAAAAATTATACAAAACACTACTGCAACTATTTTCAAATGTAACTCCGTTAAACCAGGGTTAAACAACTGAACAAATGCACTTATCCCAATCAATGCAAAAGCTGTTTTAGAAGTCAATGCAAACCATGACGCAAAACCACCAATAGTACCAATAGCTGGACCCATACTTCTATCTATAAAAAAATAGTCTCCACCCGCTTTCGGCATAGCAGTAGCAAGTTCCGCTTTTGAAAACAACGTAGGAATCATCATAAAACTTGCAATTAAATAAGAAACAACAACAGATGACCCTGTTTTTGCATAAGCAATACCTGGTAAAACAAAAAGACCTGAACTAATCATAGCGCCAGCAGCTATACAAAAAACATCTAAAAGCCCCAGTTCCTTTTTCAGGGTTCTATATTTCTTATCAACTCCCATCTGTTATTAAGATATCATAAAACAGTATTTGTAAATTTCTCAAGGAAAAATTACAAATCTATTTCTTAATCAACCGACCTTTTTTAATAACGGTTTCAACTAGATTAACTCCAACATGATATGGGATAAAAAGATGACCATAGCAATCAAGAACAAGTACATCAGCTTGTTTACCTTTTTCAAGACTACCAATCTTATCATTTAAACCTATAGCACAAGCAGCGTTAAAAGTAGAAGCAGTAATTGCCTCAGCAGATGTCATCTTCATATTATAACATGCAAGTTGAATGATAAACTGCATATTTTCAATCCAACAATTTGGATTGAGATCACTAGCAAGAGCAATAGGAAGACCCATATCGATCATTTTACGGGCGTTAGCATATTCATGCATCATAAGAGTGAAAGGTGTACCGGGGAGTAAAACACCAATGACACCTTGTTTAATCATTTGTTTAATACCTTGTTCATTAGATCGTAGTAGATGATCAGCGCTAATAGCACCAACCTCTGCTGCAAGAGCTGCTCCATCAGTATCAACGATTTCGTCAGCATGGATCTTAGGAGTGAGACCATATTGTTTACCGGTTTCAAGTATCTTTTTTGATTGTTCAACAGTGAAAACATCTTTTTCGCAGAAAACATCGCAAAAACATGCTAAATCCTTAATCTTTGGAATCATCTGGTCAATCACAATATCAACATATTCATCAGCTGAATATTTCTTCGGAACTGCATGGGCACCTAGAAAAGTAGAGACAATATCAACAGGATGTATTTCATCAAGTTTTTTGTTGATTTTTAGAATTTTACTTTCTGTTTCTAAATCTAGCCCGTAGCCACTTTTTGCTTCACAAGTAGTAGTACCATGTTTTAACATGTTATCCAGGCGTTTTATACTTTGACTAATCAAATTCTCTTCTGATGCTTTTCTAGTTTCATTAACAGTATAAAAAATCCCACCGCCTTTCTTTAAAATATCCATGTAACTAAAACCTTTGAGTTTCATATCGAGTTCAAACTCACGTGAACCAGCGAAAACTAGATGGGTATGTGGATCAACAAAACCTGGTGTAACAGTTTTACCAGTTGCATCAATAGTTGTTTCAGCGTTATATTTTAGATTCCTGCCGATGTCAAAGATTTTACCGTCTTTGATTGCAATAGAACCCTTATGGATTATTGAGAGATTGTTCATCTCTCTTTTAACTCTGGGTCTATTTGGTCCTTTTAATGTAAGGAGTTCATCTGCGTTTTTGATGAGAATATCTACTGTTTCCATAATGTTTTTCCCAAAGAGTTAAAAGAAAAACCAGGATTAAGGGTTTACGGTGGGTCGTATTTATGGAAAAAATCGTTGAATGTGTACCAAATTTTAGCGAAGGTAGAGATAAAGCGGTGATAAATGCGATAGCTGCAGCGATAGAATCTGTTGATGGAGTAAAACTACTTAATGTTGATCCAGGTGCTGACTTTAATAGAACCGTTTATACGTTTGTAGGGGAACCAGAACCTGTACTTGAAGCGGCTTTTCAATCAGCGAAAATTGGTACTGCTTTGATTGATATGACCAAGCATAAAGGGGAACATGCACGTATGGGTGCACTTGATGTTATGCCTTTTATTCCCATTAAAGGGGTTACAATGAAAGAGTGTGTAAAACTGTCTAAAAGATTCGGGGAGAGAATGGCAAAAGAGCTGGGTATTCCTGTTTTCCTTTATGCAGAGTCAGCTACAAAACCTGACAGGATACGGTTACCTGATATAAGAAAAGGAGAATATGAGGCTCTTGAAGAAAAACTTAAGGATCCTTCTTTTAAACCAGATTATGGTGAACCTGTTTTTGTTCCAAAGAGTGGAGCGACAGTAACCGGTGCTAGAGAGATACTTATAGCGTATAATATTAATCTTAATACTAACGATAAATCAATTGCGTCATTGATAGCTGGTAAAATTAGAACAAGTGGTGTTATAAAAAAGGATAAAGATGGTAATAAAATCATTGGATCTGATGGTAAACCTGTGCGTATCCCTGGTCGTTTCAAACATGTACAAGCAGGTGGTATGATGTATAATGAGGATATTGCTCAGGTTTCTATGAATCTTTTGAATTTCCGCGAGGTGAATCTTCATCATGTTTTTGAAGCAGTAAAAGAAGAAGCTGAGAAACTTGGTGTAAAAGTAACAGGTAGTGAAATAGTTGGTCTTGTACCTGAGGAGGCGCTTGTGATGGCTGGAAGATTCTATGTAGAGAAAAACGGGAGGAAGATATCGGATAGGGAAGAACTTGTTTCTATAGCTATCGAAAAACTAGGTCTCTCTGATCTTTATCCTTTTAAACCAGAGGAGAAAATAATTGAGTACATGGTTGAAGAATCAGGTGTTCTTGTTTCTATGCCAGTTAATAGTTTTCTTTCTGAACTTGCATCTAGTAGTCCTGCACCTGGTGGTGGCAGTGTTGCTGCTCTTGCTGGTGCTCTTGGTGCTGCTTTGTCGTCTATGGTTTGTAATTTAACAATTGGTAAAGAAAGATATGCTGATGTAGAGGATGAGATGAAGGATGTACTGAGAATGAGTGAAAAACTTAGGAGGAAACTTTTGAAATTAGTTGACAAGGATACTGAGGCGTTTAATGATGTTATCAAGGCTTTTAAGATGCCGAAGGATACCGAAGAGGAAAAAAAGGTTAGAAGTAAGGCTATACAGGCGGGTTATAAAAAAGCTGCTATGGTACCGTTTGAGACAGCTGAAGTTTGTGGAAAAATTTTAGATCTTGCAGAGGTTATCGCTGAGAAGGGTAATAGGAGTTCTGTTACTGATGCTGCTGTATCAGCGCTCATGGCAGATGCTGGTGTGGAGTCAGCTATTTTGAATGTTAAGATTAATCTTGGGTCGATTAAGGATGAAGTGTTTGTGAAAGATATGGTTTCTAAGCTTGATAAACTTGAGAAGGATTCTAGGTTTAAGAAGGATCAGATTGCTGATGTTGTGAGGAAGTGTTTGTAAAGGGTTTATTTTTAGAAAATTTATAAGTAGTTCTTTCTTTCTATTGTTTTTCTGTATGGTTATGAAATCTGATATTGAAATAGCTAGGTCTGCTAAGTTGATAGATATTTATGGTGTTGCTAAGAAGATTGGTATTAATAGTGATGAGTTGATTCCTTGTGGTAATTATAAGGCTAAGGTTTCTTTTAGGGTTTTAGATAGAGTTAAGAATAACAGGGATGGGAAGCTTGTTCTTGTTACTACTATTAATCCTACTCCTAGTGGTGAGGGTAAGACTACTATGAGTATTGGTCTTACTCAGGCTCTTGTTAGGCTGGGTAAAAAGGCTATGCTTTGTATTCGTGAGCCGTCTCTTGGTCCTACGATGGGTGTGAAGGGTGGTGCTGCTGGTGGTGGTTATTCTCAGGTTTTACCAATGGAGGATATCAATTTGCATTTTACTGGTGATATGCATGCTGTTACTAGTGCTCATAACTTGTTAGCTAGTTTATTGGATAATCATATTCATCATGGTGATGCGTATCATATTGATCCACGTTATATTGTTTGGCCTCGTGTGTTGGATATTAGTGATCGTTCTTTGCGTAAGGTTGTTGTAGGTCTTGGTGGCCCTAATAATGGTGTTCCTCATGAGGTTGAGTTTGCTATTACCCCTGCTTCTGAGGTTATGGCTATTTTGTGTCTTGCTAAGGATTTAAAGGATTTAAAGGAGCGTCTTAGTAGGGTAATTGTGGCTTATACGTATGATAATAAACCTGTTACTGCTAGTGATTTGAAAGCTGTTGGTGCTATGGCTGTTCTTCTTAGGGATGCATTGAATCCTAATCTTGTTCAAACAGTCGAAGGTGCACCTGCTTTTATTCATGGAGGACCTTTCGCAAACATAGCACATGGTACTAGTAGTCTTATTGCTACTAAGATTGCTTTGAAGTTAGCTGATTATGTAATAACAGAGGCAGGTTTTGGTTCTGAACTTGGTGCTGAAAAGTTTTTTGATATTGTCTGCCGTGTCGGTGGTTTAAAACCTGATGCTGTGGTTATGGTTGTGAGTATAAGAGCGTTGAAGAGGCATGGCAATGGGACAGGTGCTGATGCAGTAGAGAAAGGTCTTTCTAACCTTGAGAAACATCTTGAGAACATATCCTATTTCGGTGTCCCAGTGATCGTTGCTTTGAATCGTTTCATTGATGACACTGATGAAGAAATAGATGTTGTTGAAAACTATTGTAAAGAGAGAGAGGTTCCATTTGCGGTTGCAGATGTCTGGAGTAAAGGTGGAGAGGGGGGTATTGAGCTCGCGGGTAAACTTGTGAGTCTTATACATAACAGTTCTTCTAAATTCAAGTATTTATATGATCTAAACCTGCCTGTTAAGGATAAAATTGAGATTATTGCTAAGAAAATGTATGGTGCAGATCGTGTTGTTTATACTGTTACTGCTGAACAAGATATTAGACTCTGTGAAGAGTTAAAACTTGATAAACTTCCTATCTGTATAGCTAAAACTCAATATTCGCTCTCTGATGATTCAAAGCTTCTTGGTAGACCTACTGGTTTTAAGATTACTGTACGTGAGATTAAATTTTCAGCTGGTGCAGGTTTCCTTGTGCCGATGACTGGTAAGATTACTACTATGCCTGGTCTCCCTGCTAGACCAAGTTCTGAAAATATTGATATAGATAAGGATGGTAACATAACTGGTCTTTATTAAAATATTATAGTTGGTATATGCGGTAGGAAAAATTTAAGGATACATTGATATATCAAAAAATCTATCTCGTTTTTGGGAGGTTATCCTTTATGACAGATGATGACTTTGAGTCTCATGTAGATGATATTCTAAATGCTGTTAATGATGTCTCGGAGAAAAAAATTTCTAGAGCAGAAATCGAGAAACAACTCACTAGGTTTATAGAGTATGGTGTACCTCTTGGGCAGGCTAAGGAGACGCTTGTTAAAAAATATGGTGGTGCTGTTTTTAAGAGTCCCTCGTCTTTAGAACGGGTTTTAATATCTGATCTTAAACCTAATCAACGTAATGTGAAAATACTTGCTCATGTTGTTGCGGTGAATCCCAAAGAAGTAACTGTTAAAGGTGAAACACGTAAGATATATTATGGGATCCTTGAGGATGAAAGTGGTACTGTTCCTTTTACTGCATGGAACGATATTGATTTAAAAAAAGGTGATATAGTAGAGATAACAAATGCTTATACTAGGGAATGGCAGGGTTTAGTTCAGCTTAACCTTGGGGATCGCGTTAGAGTTGAAAAAACTGAGAAAGATAAGCTACCGAAGAGTGCTTTTGAACCTAAGCAGGTGAAAGTGAAGGATTTACGTTCTGGCATGGGACGGGTTGATGTTACAGCTAGGGTTCTTGATGTTAATGAAAGAGATGTTGAAGTTAATGGTGAGACGAGGAAGGTTTTTTCAGGTGTTATCTCTGATGAAACAGGTAAGGCACAGTTTACATGTTGGCATGATTTCAAACTTAAAAAAGGAGAGGTTTATCGTATCACGGGTGGATATGTAAAATCCTGGAAGGGTATCCCTCAGCTTACTTTTGATTCTAATGCTTCTGTTAAGAAACTTGATAAAAGTAAGATATTAAAAGGTGAACTTCAGCTGGTTAAAATGCCTTTACATGAGTTGATAGAGAAACGTGGTGCACTTGATGTAGAGGTTGAAGGTACAGTTATTGATATTAGATCTGGTTCTGGTTTTGTTATGAGGTGCCCAGAGTGTAACCGTGTTTTGCAAAACAATAGATGTAGTATTCATGGTGAAGTGGAGGGTAAACCTGATTTAAGGGTTAAACTTGTTTTAGATGATGGAACTGGTGCTGTTGATAGTGTATTAAACAAGGAGTTATCTGAGAAATTACTTGGTAAAACACTTGATGAATGTAAAAAAATGGGAGAGGATGAATTGATTAATGAGATTAACAATAAGTTTTTTGCGCATAGGGTTACTCTCAGAGGTAACGCACTTAGTGACGAGTTTGGGACAACGGTTATAGCGAAAGAAGCTGATTTTGTTGAAGTAAATGTGAGAGAGGATGCTGAAAAATTATCTGAAGAGTTAGGGGGTTTGTTATGAAACGTGAAACTGCTTGGAGGGTTTTTGCAGGTGAGTATAATGATTCTACTGTTGAGATAAAAGGAGATGGTGAAAAAAAACCTTCGTATATTGTTACTCCACTAGGTGCTAAGGTTAACCGTGTTTTTATCATTGGTGTTCTCACTGATGTAGAGAATATCTCTGAAGGTGGTGATATGGTTAGAGCTCATGTTTCTGATCCTACTGGTGTTTTTACATTGTATTCTGGGCAGTATCAAAAGGATGTGACTGATATTCTTTCTAGTATTGAGGTTCCGGCTTTTGTTGCGGTTATTGGTAAGGTGCGTACGTATTCGCCAGAGGAAGGAGTATTGTATGTTTCTATAAGACCTGAACGGGTTGCAGAGGTTAACGCGGATATCAGGGATAAATGGATTCTGGAGACGTGTAAAAGTACGAAAGAACGTATTGAAGCAATTTTTGAAGCTATGAAAATGGATAAGCCAGATGTTTATGCACTTAAGAAACTAGGGTATAGCAAAGAGTTATCTGAGGGTGTAATAGCTGCATTAAAAAACTATGGACGGAGTATTGATCTTAACAAGTATGTAACGCTTCTGCAGGAGTCGTTGGAGTATCTTGTACCAGGTGGAGAAACAAAAACATTACCTATTCCGAAAACTGATGAAAAACAAGAAAAAGTAGAGGAAAAACATGAAAAAGAACCGTTACTGGAATCTATAGAATCTGAAACAATAGAGGAAGAAACAAGAGAAGAACCTAGGCTGGAAGCTGCTGAGGAAGTAAAAAAAGAAGAAGAGGAGGATGAAGGAGACTCTATCGAGGTTGAAAACAGTGTTTTGGAAACTATAAAAGATTTAGAAGGTAAAGATGAAACCGGTGCGCAGTGGGATACTATCGTGGAGGAATGCAAGAAAAAAGGTTTTGATAAGGATACCGTGGAGGAAGCAATTGCGTCACTTATGAATAAAGGGTTTATTTATGAGCCTACTCTTGGGGTTATCAAGACAACTTAAAAAAAAATTTTTATATCTTCCAGTTTTTTTATTATTTTAGTTTTTTTCTGTTTTTATAGTACCATATTACTCCTATTAATAATATGAAGAGTATCGCTGCTATCATGCTTACTAATAACATGAAATATAGGGTGTCTAGGTTTACTTCGAATTTTATTTCTTTATATGATGATATTAACGGATAGTTGTCCTGGTTACCCGTTCCTGGTATAGTATATGGTGTATCGCCGATGCCGTTTCTGTTTTCATCAGTGCCGTTGTAGTCGCTCCAGTAGTTACACACGTATAGTTTTGTACTGTACCATGTGTTTTTTCCATAGTCGTTTGCATTGTAATATGTGTTGTTGATGAAGTTGTTGTAATAGAGGATGTTGTTGTTGGATGTGCTATCTATTAGGATGCCGTTTCTGTTGTTTAAAATGTTGTTTTTTATGATGATATTGTTTGAACTGTTTCTTAGTATAATTGATATCCATGTGTTGTTTATGATGTTGTTGTTTTTTATTGTGTTATGGTTGCTATTGTTTAGTTTTATTGCGTATCCTTCATTGTTTATGATATTGCAGTTGGTTATTAGGTTGTTGTTTGATTGTATTTCTATTCCTATTCCGTAGTAGTAGAAATCTGCTGGAGGAGTATTGGTGAAGTTTTTCTTAAAAGATGGTATTGTTCCGTTTTTTATTGTGAGGTCTTTGATGGTTACATCGTCTGCTGAGATACCAAGTACGCATGTTGAATAGGGGTTTAACCTAATGCCTTCTATGGTTGTGTTTTCTTTGTTTTTTCCTATTAGTTTGATTGATTTGTTGATCCATATTCCGCCGGGGTAGGTGCCGTTGTAGATGTAGATTGTATCACCGTTAGATGCGTTTTTTATAGCTTCTTCTATAGAAGTGTATTCTTGGTTTCCATTGTCATCTACGTATAAAATTTTAGTATGCGGCTGTTCACTTCTCACGTTTAGAATAGGTATAATGTTGATAGTTAGTAGTAGAACGCATATTATTGTTATTGTTTTTATAGGTGTTTTCATAATGGTTCAACAAGGTTCTTAATGATTAATTATAGCTTTATATTTTTGCTATATTTCCATTTTGTCTTTTTTTCAACATAGCGTTTTTAACAGGATAATTTTAAATATTGTGAATGATAGACATTAGCATATTAATTTAATGGTACAGGTGGATGAGTATATGAAGAAATATGGAGAGAAGGAAAAGTACCCGCCGTTATATGATGTTTTTGAGTTAGGTGATAGGGTAAAAAGATGTTATAAGGATAAAAACGGTAAGAATAAAGAGTATAGGGGTATTGTGTTAGCAATTGATGATCACTGTATGGAGATTTATTGGGATACGGAGAATGGTAAATATCGACCTAAGGATATGGATATCGCGTTTACTAATTGTAGTGTAAAGGAAGTTTTTGGTGGGAATAAAAAATATACACCTATTGAAAAGGAAAAATCCAGATATATTTAGGGATATATTTTGAGATATATAATTATATATTCCCACTTGGTTCTGAAGTCTATACCATAATTTTAATACCATCCTCCTCATTGATGTATTTATGTGTGAGGAGAAACAAAAAAAATGGTAAATAAAGAATCACTACCTCTAATAATAGCATTATTAATCCCCGTGATCTTAGTATTAATTATTGTTTTATATTATTATGGATATGATATAACACTTTTTTTAAGAAAAATCCCGGTTGTTTATTATATTATTATCTTACCTATCGCTCTTGGTTTCACAGTTGCTATGGTTAAATGGATACACCCTGAGTAAAAACCATTTAATATATACAAAAAATGTACTAAAAAGATATATTTTTATATATTACTATTTAGTATAACCAACAAAACCTTCAACTTTTATTTTAACAACCCTTCACAATAAAATATTTTTAGATAACACCTGTACAACAATTATTATATATTTACAAATATAAAACTCTTTTGAAAACTATGCTGATCATTGGATTATTATCCACAAAACAAGAAGCAGAAGAAATAAAATACATAGC
>QMTJ01000002.1 GCA_003651045.1 Thermoplasmata archaeon
ATTATAATGCAACCTGGGAACCATGATGCAGTACGACCAGCTGAACCACAACCAACTTTTGAAAAAGAAATACAAGACCTATTCTCAGATATGAACATAACCTTTGTTGGAAACCCATGTTATTTCAGCATACACAATGTAGAGATTTTATCATACCATGGACAAAGCCTCCTCGACTATGCTACCAACGTACAACATCTCAAATACAATGAACCCGTAGAAATCATGAAAACCATGCTCCGTAAACACCATCTAGCACCAACATATGGTGGGTACACACCACTCGCTCCAGAGCACATCGATTACATGGTGATAGATAGAATACCAGATGTTTTTGTAACAGGGCACGTACATTTAGCGCAAATTAGCGACTACCGCGGTGTTAAACTAATAAACGCCTCAAGCTGGCAGGCTCAAACCACATATCAAAAAATGCTGAACTTCATACCAGACTCAGCAAAACTACCGATACTAGATCTGAAAACTGGTAACGTAACAATGATGGATTTCAGTAAGAAATACCTCTAAATAATAAAACTTGTCATATAAAAAAATTTTAGAGTTTTTTCGAATAACATCTATCTACCAATTTTTTTTAAAATATTTTATGAAAATATTTATATATTCATATCTGATTTTACTATTTAACCTAAAAATAAAAAGGAGAAATAGTGGAGGAATATAAAAAAAATGAAAAGAAAAAAAATAATATTTTTCTCTGTTTTGACGTTAGTAGTAGCATTACTACCCGTCTCCAACGGCAGTAGCATTATAACAGAAGTTAATGATGAAACAAGTTCAATAGTTGAAACGGGGGACCATGATTTTGGAGTAATCGGCCGTATGGAAATTGATGGATCAGCAGATATAGATGATATATGTTACGTTGAGATGTATGATACCTCTTTTGAAATAAATAACTATATCGCTGGTGACACTATAAGATTTTCAGCTGATTACAAAATAGTTAAAGATGTGATAGGACCATGGAGAGAGGCACCATATGGTGTTGAACCAGAGAATCATTCAACCTGTATAGAACGATGGGATTTTAAAATCAGCGCAGTTGTCAATGGTTACGAACCTGAAACAATTGAAGAGGTGAAATCAATCCTTGATTGCCCATGGGAGACCCCTCCAGAGACACTACTTGTTCAGGCTAATTCTTCAGTAGTTGAAGGTGAAAAATTCACTGTTAAAGTAACTTTTCACGGTGCACCAACTTACAAAGACTATGGGTTCCCTGAGGAAGTAACATTTAATGGTGAAACAAAAACTGCAGACCCTGTAACAGGGATTGTTAACTTCACTGCTCCTGAAGTCGATGAAGATACCGTGTTCACGATTACTGCAAAAAAAGACTGGAACGCAGTTGATGAACATCATCCGGATCAGGGAAACGTAATCACCATGGGGGAAACCCGAATAACAGTTCTTAATAAACCAGATACCTTGGATCTAGTTGTAATCGCACCATCCTCTGTTATGGAGAGAAAAGACTTCGAGGTTTTAGTTAAAGCAGATGCTACACCAGTTCCTGGTGCAATTGTTATCTTCAACGGTATTCCTCATATAACAAACTCTGAAGGAAAAACAACGTTTTCTGCCCCTGAAGTCTCAAAAGATAAAGAATATACAATCTATGCGAACCTTATCGGTTTTTTTGATGGTGAAACAAAAATCACTGTTCACTCCGATTACGATGATGAGGCAGATACAACAGATGAATCAGGTACAACTGGGACAGTAACACTCGAGTTTTCATTACCCCGGAGGCAGTTTTACCGGGCGCACCCAAGTGAAAACGGAATACAGGAACCAATTGAAATTGAAATACAACTTAGCTGTTATTACAATATATGGAACTACAAAGGATACCCTCACTGGGTAGATGAAGATAGTGGCCGAGGTTATGGGTCTCTTTTAATGACAATTAAAAACTCTCCTCCAGATTTAACAGTAACTGGTCCTACATCAGGAAAAATAGGGAAATCATACTCCTACACAGCAACAGCTGTAGACCCTGATGAAGACCCTATACATTACTATGAGTTCCTATGGGGTGACAAAAAATACACTTTCGACAACAATGACTTCCATGGTTTTCCTTCAGGTACACCCTGCACGCATTCTCATACCTGGTCTGAAAAAGGCAGCTACTATATATGGGTTTGCGCAGAAGACGCGATCGGTGACAAAACCTGTATCAGTTACCCTGTTACAATGCCCAAGGTTAGAAGGATCGACAACCTATTCTATCATCTACAGTTGTTTAAACACCCGACTATTATAGAAAAAATATTTAACATTTTGTTGTAAGGCAGAAAAAAACCTACCCTAAACAACTTGGTATATTGTTATTATGCTCCTCCTCTAATATGAGAAAACTATATGTTTACAGTGTGTAAAGGTGACGTGTTCACTAAGAAAGAAAAAAACCAGTTTAACCAGTTTACTGGAGAATAAATATTCATATTTCTTACTCTAGGAGCAGAGAAATACTCAATACCAATATTGTTAACATCTGTACGTTCACCAGGTAAACTCTCAACCTCTACTAGTATAGTATGCTCCTCTCTATCATTCCACCATTTAAAACCACTAATTACAGCAGTTGAAGTCTCTCCAGCATCAATAATATCAACAATTGTTTCACCAATTTTTTCCTCATCACCATAACCTGTTATCTCATAAAAACTTACTCGAGCTGAGGAATCAGATGGAAGTGTACCTGTGTTTTTGATATCTGCACAGAGATCTACTCGTTCATTTGGTTTAAAACTCGTAGGATCTGTATAAACCCTGTCAACATCCAAATCAAAATAATCAATCATGGTTATCTCAAATGGTTCTGACCAACTACTTTCTGCTCCATGTATATCCTCTGCCTTAGCAGTTATAGTATACGTCCCGCTTTTAGTATACGTATGAGGAACATAATACTCACCACCTGAACTGATGAAACCAGTTGTAGTTGTTTCACCATCTCCCCAGTTAAATATAAATTTAACATCATCGTCATCTGGGTCAGTTGTACTTATACCATAAGCGTATATTATTGTGACATATCCCCAGTCGACTTTTTCACCATTCCCGTAATACGAGTCATAGCATCCATCTATTTTTGGTGTATCCGGTGGACTGTTGCTATAGGTGTTGCTTTTTTCTGTCTCATTTGAGACTTGTTTATCTCCTTCTACTCGGGCTGTTATTCCAACTACTGGTAACACCAATAGATTTGATAACAATATCAACCCGAGTACTGTTACTCCTAAAACTTTTTTATTCATATTTTTCTTAACGCCTCCCTTTCTTTTACCACAAAAAACCATCTAAACAATAGATTATAAAATATATAAACATTTCTATTTTATATCTTATATTTTTCATCGACAATGTTACACGAAAATACAAAACTTTAAACACTTTTTTTACATTAACAAAACTTTGTCTAACGTTTTTAGAGTTGTGAAACAAAAAATGAATGGGGAGTTATCTCGCGATATATCAGCAAGCATAGAAATGCAGGAATATTTCAAAAATCTACAAAAAGAAATAGAACAATGCTACAAAATAGCTAACCAGGCGAGAAAAAAAGGGTACGATCCAGAATATCAAGTGGAAATACCACAAGCCCTAGATTTAGCAGCACGTGTAGAACAACTGGTGGGACCAAAAGGAATAGCACCAAAAATCAGAGAAGTAACAAAAAAAATAGGCGACCGAGAAATAGTATCAATCGAAATAGCAAAAAACATTGTAAAAACTGGTAAATTCAAACGAATAGAAGATGCACTTGACCAAGCGATAAGAACAGGTCTGGCAATACTCACAGAAGGAGTACTAGTAGCACCTCTAGAAGGGATAGCAGAAGTAAAACTCGGTAAAAACAAAAACGGGACAAACTACGTCGATCTCTATTTTTCAGGACCTATACGTAGCGCTGGTGGGACAGGACAAGCAATGAGCGTCCTCATAGCCGACGTAGTACGCAGAGAACTAAACATCGGACGATACATACCCACAGAAGGAGAAATCGAAAGATACAAAGAAGAAATACCACTCTACAAAAGAGTACAACACCTACAATACACACCATCAGTTGATGAAATAGATAAAATCGTTAGAAACTGCCCCATCTGCATAAACGGTGAAGGAACAGAAGACGAAGAAGTAACAGGGTACCGTGACCTACCAAGAATCGGAACAAACCGGCTAAGAGGCGGCGCATGCCTGGTAATAGCAGAAGGACTCTGCCTAAAAGCACCAAAAATATTAAAACACGTTAAAAAACTCAAACTAAAAGGATGGGACTTCCTCGACATCTTCGTCAACAAATACAAAAACATAGAAGACAAAGAAAACAACGAAATACCCCAAATAACACCATCCAGTAAATACATCGGAGAAGTCATAGCAGGACGACCAGTATTCTCACACCCATCACGAAAAGGAGGACTGCGACTCAGATATGGACGTGCACGAACCGGTGGACTCGCGTCAACCGCGATAAACCCAGCAACCATGTACCTTTTGGATAACTTCATCGCAGTGGGAACACAACTTAAAACAGAACGACCAGGTAAAGGAACAATAGGAACACCCTGCGACACAATCGAAGGACCAATAGTACTACTAAAAAACGGGGATCTCATCCAAATAAACGAACCACAGAAAATCAAAAAAACAGATATAGAAAAAATAATAGATCTAGGTGAAATACTGATACCCTTCGGCGAATTCCTTGAAAACAACGCAAACCTACCAGACTCCGGTTACGTCTACGAATGGTGGATACAAGACTTACAGAAAAAACTCGATTGTTTACCTAAAGAATACACGTTTTTAGAAGTTAAAAAATCAGATGAAAAAACACTTGAAAAAATCAAAGAAGAATTCAAACGAGAAATTGATCTACGGCATCCTTCACCTACCGATGCTTTCGAAATTTCAACTAAATATAACATCCCATTACACCCATATTATAACCTATTCTGGCATGATATAACAATTGATGACCTAATTACTCTCTCAAAATACATACGAGATCATGGAAAGATTAAAGATAACTCAAGTCTAATTTTACCAAAAGATAAAGATATTAAAAGAATATTAATTGATCTCGGTGTTCTTCATAAACAAAGAGAAAGTAACCTCATCATCGACAGATATTCTTACCCACTAATCAGATGCTGTGGCTTAGATGTAGAAAACAGTAACATTATTGAATCTGGAAGATACCAAAAGATTAACGATTTAAAAAACAAAAAAGACGATGTTGTCTCTATTGTTTCAGAACTAGCTGGAGTAACTATTAGACCACGTTCACCGTTTAGAATTGGAACAAGAATGGGACGACCAGAAAAAGCAGCAGCTCGTAAAATGAGACCACCACCACATGTGCTATTCCCCATTGGAAACTATGGTGGAAGTCAACGACTCATCCGTAACGCCGCTGAAAAAGGAACAATCGAAATCGAAGCAGGAACACGCATTTGCCCAAGATGCAAAAAGAAAACATATAGAGTTTTCTGCACATGTGGAACGCATACAGAAATCCACAACGGACGAATTGAAACACAACAAATAAACCTCAAAGAAGAACTCAAAATAGCTCAAAAAAACCTTAAAGAAAGGACACTTCCAGATACTATAAAAGGCGTTATAGGAACCATATCCAAACATAAAACACCAGAACCACTTGAAAAAGGAATACTACGTGCAAAATACAATGTATACGTGTTCAAAGATGGAACAACTCGTTTCGATATGACAGATGCACCACTTACACATTTTAAACCAAAAGAAATAGGAGTTTCAATAAACCGGTTAAAACAACTAGGGTACAAAAAAGACTACCTAGGAAACGAATTAACAGAGGAAAACCAAATTTGTGAACTAAAAGTACAAGACGTGATAATATCTAAACCCTGCGCGGAATATTTCACACAAGTTGCAAAATTCATTGATGATCTACTAGTAAAATTCTACGGTTTAGAACGATTTTATAAAATTAGAAAACTCGAGGATTTAACCGGGCATCTAGTAGTAGGTCTCGCGCCACATACAAGCGCTGGTGCACTATCACGCATTATTGGTTTCACTGATGCGCAAGTCTGCTACGCACATCCATATTACCACGCAGCGAAAAGAAGAAACTGTCTTTCACCTGAAACAAACATTTTGATATCAAACTCTAGAAAACCCGTTATCACAACTCTTGCTAAGTTATATAATAGTATAGACTCTAGTGAAATAATAGTTGATGACTTTGGCACTAAACAAAAAATCATCCAAAACATCAACACATTCGCATTAAACCCATTAAATGGAGAGATTGGATATAAAAAAATTAAATCTATCGTCAAAACCAGGGCACCAAAATATTTACTTAAAATAAAATTACAATCAGGACGTGATTTCATCTCATCACCTTACCACAGAGTTCTTGTTTGGTCAAATGGAAAAATAATAAATAAAAAAACTGTGGAATTAAATAAAAATGATAAATTTTTTATACCTAAAAAATTAGACGTTCATGATAATGACATAAAAGAAATAGATATTCTTTCAGAATTTCTAAAGTTTGGAGATCTTCCTGAGGATATTGTTGTCAGAGGTGTTAAAAAACTCGTAAGAAAATGTATTGAACAACTTGGTGGATTAAAAAACACTTCACAGAGAATAGGATTAAACAAAAAAACATTTTCTAACTATATTTACAGAAACAGTATTCCTTACGTTATCCTATTGAAACTGTTACAACTCTGTAACAGAAACATTAATTCTATACCACGTGAAGCCTTGATAGGCGTAAAAAGAGGTCACACAGTTATACCGAGGATAATTAAAATCGATGAACCATTTATGCGGTTAATCGGATATTACCTTTCTGAAGGGCATACCCGATATACTAAAAAAAACTGTTATCAGATAAGTTTTGCCTGCACCGAGAAAGAAACCCATGATGACATTATTCAATGTATCAAACATGTGTTCAGTATTTATCCATCGGAGACTAAAAAAGACATATGTGTATCTAACAGAATAATACATATTCTCTTTGTTGATATTCTGAATATTGGAAGAAATGCAAAAACCAAGAGAATCCCAACACAATTTATAGCATTGCCAAAACACAAGATGAGAGAACTATTGAGAGCATATTTCGCGGGTGATGGCTCAGTAGAAAAAAATAGATTACATGTTACCTGCTCTTCAGTCAACCGTGATCTGTTGAGAGACATCGGTTTTCAGCTACTCAGATTTGGTATATTTTACAGATTAAGAGAAGAACATAAAAAAGCAGGAGGTGCTGCAAAGAAATTTTATGATAAGAAAGGGGTATCTCCAGTTTTCACTCTATATTCTATCTCAATCAGGTCGTCATATGCAAGAAAATTTTGTAAAGATATTGGTTTTTCTCTAAAAAGAAAACAAATATCGCTTGAGTCCCTTCTCTTAGAGGAAAGAAAACCGAGGTTAAAAGAATTTGGTGATTTTATTCTAGATGAAATAAAAGAAATTATACCAATTAAATCAGATTTTGAGTTCCTCTATGATGTTGAAGTTGAAGATTTCCATAATTTCCCTATAAATGATTTCTTGTTATCAAACAATTGTGATGGTGACGAGGATGGTTTGATGCTTCTCATGGATGCACTTCTTAATTTTTCTCATGCTTATATTCCTGATAAACGTGGAGGTAAAATGGATCTCCCTTTGATTCTCACCACGCGTATTGATCCTTCAGAGGTTGATAAAGAGGCACATAACCTTGATACACTTGTACGGTATCCACTTGAGTTTTATGAAGCGACTCTTCGTCATGTAAACCCAAAAGAGTTAGAAGATAGGATGGGTTTGGTTTCATCTAGACTAGGTACAGAATTGCAGTATGAACATTTTGGTTTTACACATGACACCGGTGATATTTCAGAAGGTCCAAAGATGTCTAATTATAAAACGTTAAAAACGATGATGGATAAGATGAATGCTCAGCTTAACCTTGCTGCGAGGATTCAAGCAGTGGATGAAGCTGATGTAGCATATAAAGTCATAGAAAGACATTTTCTACCTGATATACTGGGTAATATGCGGGCTTTTAGTAAACAATCTGTTCGCTGTCCTAATTGTAATATAATTTATCGTCGTCCACCTCTTCGAGGGGTTTGTACCAAGTGTGGTGGTAAACTTACTTTGACTGTTCATGAGAAATCTGTTAAGAAATATTTGGAGATCTCTAAAGATATCGCCCAGCGGTACAATATTCCTCATTATGCACAGCAACGTATTACACTTGTTGAAAAATCTATTGATTCATTGTTTACAAGTGATAAAATTAGGACGACTAAGTTAACTGATTTTTTTTAGCATAACCTTCATATAGCTATTGTTTTATTTGTATTAAGTGTAAAAAAAACCGTTTAGGGAGTTGATTGATTTAAAATGGTTGATAACATAATTCGTCAGATGAGTAAAGGGACTTGGTATAAGTTGTCTCTGTATATAAATGTGATATTATTCTTTATCATAGCGCTTTTTATGTATTTCTTAGTGAAAGATTGTTTAACATTTAGCGAGGAAGGTGGCGAAACATGGCTTTTTATCACCCGTGATATCGCGTTTATTGCAGTGGCTTTGTCTTTGATTTTCTTTCAATTCTTTAGAAATCTATATATCATTATGCGGCGTTCTCTATAAAAAAAGTTGTTTGGCGATAGGTGTAGGATAGACTGGGGAGGTAGGCGTTCCCTGTAACCAGAAATCGCCTTTATGCTGGAGTCGAAGCCAAGAGGCGATGCGGCGGGCATTTATTGATCCATCTGTTAACGATGAAACCCTGTCCTCTGGGATCAGAGGTGATGAACTCATATAACCGGAGGGTTATATGGTCATCTTAGTTACGGGAACCGGGTGAGGCACGGAAGTGAGCAGCCTTACCGTAGACTGCTGATGCTCGGAGGGTTAACGGGGTTGAGAACGCAGATGGGTAGTCAATATTTTGCCACGTGCATCCACTCGCGGTGTTCCTACGCCCGCTAAAAGAAGAAAAGTTTTAGTAACCTCCCCTAAAAATGTTTATAAGTTGAATTTTATTATCGTTTTTTTACCTTTGGATTTTATTTAGGGGGAATAGAAACTTGGTTCGGTTGTTGAAGGATGAGAGTCTAGTAGCTCAGTGGCAGAAGTTTTTTGAGGAGTACTGTAAGTCAGATATTGAAACAGTTGCTTTGGAGTATCCTGAAAAACGTAGTCTTTATGTTGATTATTGGAAGATTGATGAAGCTGATTCAAGGCTTGCTGAGTTGTTGTTGAATCAGCCGTATAAAGCTATTTTTAATGCTGAGGAGGCTTTGAAAAATATTGATGTTGCTTCTGAAAATAGTTTAAAACTTCATTTTAGAGTGGTTAATCTTCCTGATACAAGTAGGATATTGATCAGGAGGATACGTGCGAATCATCTTGGTAAGCTTATGGCTGTTGATGGTCTTGTGAAGAAGAGGACGGAGGTTCGACCTAAGTTGTTGGTTGGTGCTTTTCAGTGTCAGAAGTGTGGTGCGATAATAAGGGTTGAACAGGATGAGGATATTTTGAAGGAACCTTCTGAGTGTTTTGAGGATCAAGGTGGTTGTGGTCGTGTTTCTTCTTTTAAGTTGCTTACTAGTTTGTCTGAGTTTATTGATTCTCAGAAGATTGAGATTCAGGAGAACCCTGAAGGGCTTCGTGGTGGTGCTCAACCTGAACGTATTAGTGTATATCTTGAGGATGACCTTGTTGGGGAGATAGCACCTGGTGATCGTGTTATTGTGAATGGTATACTTCATTCTATGCAGAGGCGGAGAGGTACGTACAGGCTCACTGCTTTTGATAAAACAATGGATGCTATTAGTGTTGAGAGTCAAGAGCTTGCATTTGAAGAGGTGGAGGTTACATCTGAGGATGAAAAAGAAATATTGCGTGTGAGTAAGGATCCAGATCTTTATAAGAAAATGAAAGAAAGTATAGCACCTACTATTTATGGTATGGATGTTGAAAAAGAAGCACTTGTTCTTCAGCTTTTTGGTGGTCTTGCTAAGGAGATGCCTGATGGGACACGTATCCGTGGTGATATTCATACACTTCTTGTTGGTGACCCAGGTACTGCTAAGTCGCAGATATTGACGTATATGTCGAAGCTTGCTCCTCGTAGTGTGTATGCTTCTGGTAAGGCTTCTTCTGCAGCTGGTTTGACTGCAGCTGCTGTTCGTGATGAATTTGGCGAGGGGCAATGGACGTTGGAAGCTGGAGCGTTGGTGTTAGCTGATATGGGTATAGCTTGTATTGATGAGATTGATAAAATGGATGAAAATGATAGAAGTGCACTTCATCAGGCTATGGAGCAGCAAGAGATAAGTGTAGCAAAAGCAGGTATCAATGCTACTTTGAAATCACGTTGTGCTCTTCTTGCTGCTGCTAATCCTAAACTTGGGCGTTTTGATGAGTTTTTGCCACTTCATGAGCAGATAAACATGCCACCTGCATTGCTTTCTCGTTTCGATCTAATTTTTTCTATACTTGATAAACCAGATAGAGAAAGAGACACAGATCTCGCTACGCATATATTATTGACGCATAAAGCAGGGGAGGTTAGTGAAAACTTAGATAGATCTAAGAAGTCGAAATATAAAATGAAAGATAAAGAAGAACTTATGAAGATTGTTCAACCAACGTTTACACCAGAGTTTTTACGTAAATATGTCGCGTATGCAAAGAGAAATATATTCCCTGTGATGACAGATGAAGCACTACGTATCATTAGAGAATATTATGTTAACTTCCGTAGTTCCTCTGAGGAAGCTATCACGTTTACACCTCGTCAACTAGAGGCTTTTGTAAGGCTCGCGGAGGCTAGTGCACGTATACGGCTTAGTGAAGAAGTAACAGCTGATGATGCTAACCGAGCGATACATATCATTGATCAATATCTTAAACGTGTTGGTTTAGATCGAGAAACAGGACGTATTGATATCGATATTATCGCAACTGGTATTAGTCGTAGTCAACATGATCGTATGAGACTTATTATGGATATTATACAGAGGTTATGTAATGAATCTAAGGATGGTAACGCGGCACGTGGTGATATTATACAAGAGGCGGAGATAGAAGGACTTGAATCAGGTAAAGTGGAAGAAGCACTTGATCGTTTAAAACGTAATGGTCAGATTTATGAACCAGTACATGGGAAATATAAGATCACTGAGTACTAAACCCCCTCTTATCTCCTTTTATTCTTTTTTTTTATATCTTCGGCGAGGATAGTTTCCCGATGGCTTTTTTCACGTTTTCTCTTTGTTTTTCTCCAAGCTCTCCTACTATATATTCAGCGAATTTAGTTTTAATATCATTCCAGTTGAGTGTGGTTATTCCAAAATCAAATCTTTTTTTACCCTCAGAGGCTATATAGATGCTAGGTGTCATTTTACTAGTGTCAGCATTGTCTATGTGTAGTACATAGTTCCGTCCTAATGTTTTTTTCTGTAATAAGTATATCTCAAATTTTCTGTTGAAATATTTATAATTGGTATCACGGTCGTAATACCTATATTCTATTTCATATTCTTTATTAATAGGTATAACTCCTCTATCCATGTGTGCATCCACCTATTACAATGAGTCATGGGTAATTACAGCCTATGGTTATAATAGTTTTTTTATTTTTTTTATTTGGTTTTTTTAGAAAAAGTTTCTTTTTTTTAATCCATATAATACTCTGGTGGATATGGCTCGGGTTTCAATCCTTTTCGTTCTCTTATTTTTCTCACTATTTCTGGTTGTAGCTGTCTAGGTAGTGGTTCAAAACCTATGTTTTCTGTGTTCCATAGTACACGTCCACCAGTAGCTGATCGTATCGCTGAGGCGAAACCAAACATCTCGGCAACTGGTGCTTTTGCATCAATGTTCACCATGTCTTTCTCAGTTTGCATGTCTCTTACTACTGCTCTACGTTGATTAAGTTCTCTTGTTGCATCTCCCATGAGTTCTTGCGGGGTGCTAATGAATACTTTCTGCATAGGTTCAAGGAGTACAGGGTCAGAGGTCATTATAGCACCATAGATGGCGTTTCTAACAGCAGGTATAACCTGCGCTGGTCCACGATGTATCGCATCTTCATGTAGTTTCGCATCAACAAGTTTAACTAATAACCCTTGACAAGGTTCATCTGCGATAGGTCCACTTTTCATAACTTCTTCAAATGCTTCTTTGATGAGTTCTCTAGTTTCAAACAAATACTGTATACCCTTGGTGACATCAGTTATAATATTTAACCCTTTTATACCGAAGACTCCTTTAGCTGTTTCTTTATCCATACCGAGCTCCTGAAGTTTTTTAACTACTTCATTCCGGTATTTCTTCACATTCTGCGGTATTTCATTGTTGTAGAGTGCTTTAATAATGTTTTCAGGTAATGGTTCTACTTCTATGTAGAAACGGTTATGTTTATTCGGTGATTTACCTTCAAAACTATGTGGGCTTTTCTTCGCAACACTTTCTCTATACACAACAATGGGTTCTGATGTAACAATATCTACACCGTAATCGTTTTTAATTCTATACTCTGTTATCTCTAAATGTAGTTCCCCCATACCGCTCATAAGGTTTTCACCGGTTTCCTGGTTGATTTCTACTTGTATACTAGGATCAGCTTTAGAAACCGTCCGTAAGACCTCTATTAGTTTAGGTAAATCCTTAGTGTTTTTAGCTTCAACTGCTACAGTAACAACTGGTTCAGATATATGAACGATACGTTCAAAAGGTTCCACATCAGGGTTATCAGTCACAGTACTACCAGCGATTGCATCTTTTATACCAGTAGCTGCTACAATGTTACCAGCGCTAACGAAATCAACTGGTATCCTATCAGCACCCACCATCAGGTTAACCTGCTGCACACGGTTAATCTTAGGCATCCCTGCCACATATACCTCCTGCCCTCGTTCTATCTTACCACTATATACCCGTCCTACTGCTACTTCCCCTGCATGTGGGTCCATAATGATTTTAGTAATCATCACCGCAAGTGGCCCGTTTTCATCGGTTTCAACCATACTCCGCCCGAGTTCACTATTGATATCACCACGCCATATATGTGGAATCCTATACTTTTGAGCCTCTTTAGGCGATGGTAAATGATCAACAACCATATCCAGAAGAACCTCATGTATAGGAGTCTTCTTCGCCAATGTTTTCTGATCATTCTTGTTACAATACTCATAAATATCCTTAAAACTAAGCCCTGATTTTTTCATATATGGTGCAGAGATCGCCCAGTTGTAATACGCTGATCCAAAGGCTACACTACCATCCTCAACCTTTACATTCCATTTACCTTTAAACTCTTCAGGGACCATTTTATTCACAAGCTCGTTGAACTTGTTAATGATTTTAATAAAACGCTGTTGCATCTCCTCAGGTGTCACACGTAACTCGTTAATAAGCCGATCAACCTTGTTAATAAACAAAACAGGTTTAACCTTCTCACGGAGAGCCTGACGCACTACTGTCTCAGTCTGAGGCATAGCACCCTCAACAGCACAAACAACAACGACACAACCATCCACTGCTCGCATAGCACGAGTAACATCACCACCGAAATCAACATGACCTGGTGTATCAAGGAGGTTTATAAGATACTCAGAACCTTCGAACTCATGAACCATAGACGCAGAAGCAGTGTTAATAGTGATACCACGGTTTTGTTCTTGTTCATCATAATCAAGAACTAATTGCTTACCAGCTAACTCTTCACTCATCATACCGCAACCAGCGAGCAAATTGTCGCTAAGAGTAGTTTTACCATGGTCTATATGCGCAGCTATACCAATGTTACGGATATGATCGAGTTTATTCATCAAATTTTTTGCTTTTTTAATATTGTCTTCTTTTTTACCCATACAAGGTCTACCTCAGACAAAGTTTTTTTCTTTAAACTTATTTTTAACCATCCCATAAACAGTTTTTATTTTTTCTAAAGCTTTTTTTTATCTAGCTGACCTAGCTACTCTTTCTATATCATTCTTCTTTGCAACTGCAAAAGAAGATACATCGTTTTTAGATGCTTTAATTATTTCATCAGCGAGACACGCCTCTATAGTTTTTTTGTTTTTGTAAGTAGCATTAACCGCTCCCAAGCATATGTTACGTAAAGCTATATCAAGACGTCTCTGAGGTGCAACATCAACGGCTTTAGGAACGTTTACTCCTCCGAATCGTAAACGAGTAGTTTCCTCCTTAGGTGCAGTGTTTTGCAAGGCATCGATGAAAACCTGCATAGGGTTGGTTTTGGTTTTTTTATCAATGATTTCAAAAGCAGATTTTACAACTTTATATGCTTTGAGTTTTTTACCATTGTAATGTTCAGTTCTCATCATATTGTTGATAAGTCGTTCGATTATAGGTATCTTAGATTTAGCGAATAATTTATTGGAATAAACACCGCCGAGGTAGATGTTTTCAGTTTCAAGGTTGATATAACGTGCGAGACCTTTATCCTCGATTTTTACTGCATCCATATCGTATTTAGAAAGTACAGGGAAAAAATTGTTTACCTTGGTCTGTTCTTTCTTTTTCGTGGTCATGTTTATCGTCTCATTGCTTTTTCAACTTTACCTTTAATCATCTCCTGTAAGGAGACGTCGTTAACTTTTATTACTTTGAAACGTACACCTGGTATGTCACCATAGCTACGGCCCATACGTCCACCTATGCCTTCTACTAGTACTTCGTCGTGTTCATCGATGAAGTTGATAGCGTTGTTACCTGGTGCGAAGGCGGTGATTTGACGACCGTTTTTGATGAGCTGTACTTTTACGCATTTACGTATAGCAGAGTTAGGTTGTTTAGCTTCTATACCGACTTTTTCGATAACTATACCTCTAGCCTGCGCTGATCCTTCAAGTGGGTCAGCTTTTTCTTTTAACCTTAATACTCTTCTCTTGTAGTATCTATCATTCCAGAGTTGTTTTTTTCTGGATTTTTTAAGTTTCCTTGCTGAGTTTATTCCTTTACCCAATGTCTTTTCACCCTGTTAGATAAGAGTAACGCTGTATGCACTTCTATTATTTAAATGCTTATGGTGAAAATTTTTATATATCATGGTTTTAAAAAGATATGTGTTTTTTAATTTTTTTCTATTTTGTTTATAAGCTTCTGCTGTTATCGTTTTTGTTAATTGTTAGTTCTTTTGATTGAAGTATCTGGTAGTTGGTAACATTAGCTATTGGTTGTATTGTTATATGGATTTTTTTATCGGCTTTGTATGATATACCGGAGATTGATACTATGATGGATTCGTTACTCCCGTCGTCTTTGAATAGACGGAGGTGATCTGCTGTTTCTACTCCAAAGTTTTGATATATCTCGTTTTCTATGTTGTTGCTTGTACCTGCGCATTCTACTGGTATCCATCCGTTGTCGCCTATGTTTCCTCCTACGAAGACTTCTACCCAGGCGTGTGAAGTAGCGTTTTTTTCGTCTATTAAAAATCCTCTGATGAACCTAGCGGGTATGTTAAGGGAACGGCAGAGTGATATGTAAAGGTATGATAGGTCGTCGCAGTCGCCGGTTCCTTTTTTAAATGTTTCATAAGCGTCTTGTATAATGTTGTTGTTTGTGTGTGTTTTATATGACGTATGTTGTTTTAACCATGTAAATAGTTCTTTGGCTATGATGAAGGAGTTGTTCGTGTTGCTCTTTTGGTAGATTTCTAGTGCTTTGTTTTTGATCTCCGGGTTATCTGGGTTGATAAATGTTTTTGTTTCATTTGATTGTTTATGGCAGTATTGTTTGATTAAGTTAGGATATTGTTTTTTGATTTCATCTATGGTCAGGGTGTTTTCTCCGTTTAAATCAGATATAAGTAGGGTTTCGGTTTCTACATTAGTGATTATACCTAACTCGTAGGAGTTGTAGCTGTTTCCTGTTATGTTCCAGGTTATGAATTCGTTGTGTGCTTTTGTTGTATTGTTGAAATCATAAGGGTATAGTAGTCTATTTGAACAGTTTCCGATGATGACTTCAGGTTTGTCGCAGTTGTAGTTGATGTTGTATTTTCCTTTACCGGTGATGTTGATTTTGTATCCATATTTGATCGTGTAGCTGATTTTTGTAGGATATTCTTGGTAACGTATTATGTTATCTGTGGTGGTTAAAAAATCTAGGCATCCAGATAGAGATAGTGTGATTATGATTGTAATTAAAACCGTTAGTATGATTTTGTTGTTTTTTTCCATCGGTTTTTTTACACACTCGTTCTTTCTTTTTTTTATCTTCTAAATGATAGTAGTCCTTTTTTCTGTGTTCCAATTGTAGCGCGGTATTTACAGCTTTTATTCATTGGGCATTTTATACATAATGGGTTTGTTTCATGGCAGTAGTTCTGACCTAGCATTGCTAGTGATTCAAGGTATTTGTATACGTTTTCATTCATTTTTTCTGCTTCACGTGTTAGTGTTTTTATTGCTTCATCTGGGTCTTCTGTGTTTATCCATCCGAGTCGGTTTGCTACGCGTGCTACGCGTATTGCTTTTTCTGTTACGTTACTAGTTTTTTGAACAGGTTTAGGTTGAACATCTGGGTTTGTTTGTATAAGCGGTGGTGGTGCTGGTGTTTTTGGTATTTTAGGTTGAATGTTTTCTATTTCTATTCCTGTTATTTCCACGGATTTACCACCATGACTGGTTTCACGTGTACGTATTTCTGTCATAACTGGCATTTGTAATCCTGCACCTGAGATGAGTGCAACACCAATAGGTAGACGTTGTATCTCCCGGTATGTTTGATTAGTTAGTCCTTCTACAGAGTTTATAATTGCTTTTAGATCGTTAGGGTTTGTAACTTTTAAGATTATGTTTGTGTTACATTGTGAGATAATGTTTTTATCAACTTTTGCAGGGCGTTGACTAACTATGCAGAGTCCCATGCCGAATTTTCGTCCTTCTGAGGCAACAGTTCTAAGTATATTACCTGATACTGCGTTACCGAAACCACGTTCTGGACAGTAGTTATGTGCTTCTTCAACTATGAGAAGGAATGGTGGTATTTTACCGAGTTTCCGATCATCAAATAATTCTTTTGTAAGACGCGCTACAACCACGTCTTGAACATCTGGTGGAACTCCTTTCATGTTAATAGTTGAACATTTACCTTTTTTAACTATCTCTGTAGTGGGTGTACCATTTTCTGAAAAAACACCAATAGAATCAAGTGACTCGAGTGCTGCTATAACGTTCCACCTGGCGTTGCTTTTACTGCGACCTACTGCGTCAATAATATCCCGGAGAGTGTATAGGTTTTTGTATTCTTTAACTTCTTTAATCGCTTGATAAAGAACACCAATCTGTGGACCTGACAGTTTCGCAGATAATAATTCAATGATTTCACGTGCTTCTAGGTTTACACCATTAAGTGTTAAATGTTTAATGTTCCCTTTACTACCAATAGGTGAATACTCATTAATTTGACCACTATAATCACGTGCTTTTATACCAAAACGTTCCATGTTTTTCAAATCTTTCCGGTTTTTATTTGGTTTAGAAAGAGAATGATACTCCCCATGTGTATCAATTATAACCATAGGAATTTTATGTTTCAATAGCTCCTCGATGAGTACACCACATGCATAACTTTTACCACCACCAGTCTTAGCAAGTATACAAATATGTTTCTGAACCAAGGCGTCAATATTCAAATAAACCTTAAGATCATGACCTTTTAAAAGACCAATATATGCACCGTTTTCTTTAGAAGCATTTAAACCTAGTACATGCCGAATAAGATCCTCATTAGCACGCATAATAGCTGTACCCGCGCTAAAAGGACTACGAGGACTCTGCAGTAGACCTTTTTTATCCCTATAACCAACAACCTCAGCATAGGCTGAGAGACTAGTATTAATAGCTTGTACCTCACCACCAGAACGCATCATAGATGTAGCGTTATCAAACCTGAGATCAGAATGCTGACGTATATCCATTACCTGAGCAAGTATACTCCCCTCTTTATGCGGAGCAAAAACATAATCAAACTTACGTATATCTTGACCGTTTACAACAAAATTAAACTCTGTAGAACCTACATCACCGTATATATAACCGACTATATCATTTTCCTTATCCGGCATCACACAACCCCTTAGTAAACCTAGCTATAGTGATGAGTATTTATTATATTTTCTGTAATTTTTCTCCAAGTTGTGCAGGTAAATGTGCAAGTGCTATGAGTGCTTCAACTTCCATAAAATGAAGACGCCCTGGTACAACCAAAGTATGTAGAGGCGGACCAAAATCTATCTTTATAAGATTTTTGATAGAATCTGCTTTAACAACAGGTTTATTTGATCCTGCACGAGCTACAACGCAAACCAAAGTATCCTTTGATAAAACATTACCCCTGTTTTTTTCCTCCATTTCTAACAAAAACTTCATACCTTCGTTAGCAGTCATGTATCTATTTTTATCAGCTTGGACATCCAGTAGAACAAGTGTATGTAAACCCATTTTTTTATTCTCTTTTATAACCTCATAAGGACTTGTTGGGAAATAGTTTTTATCAGGGAAAACCAGGGTCGTAGTTCTACCAAACTTGTAACTCTGTAAACCCAGTAAACCAGGAACCGCAGTTATAATACTACATCCATGAACAACCTGTGTGTTAATACCACGTTTTATAGCACGTATCCTAAGATCGACATGTGTCGTTGCAGTCATAGGATCACCAGCTGTTAAAAAAACAGTATAATGTTTCTCAGCGGAATCCAACACAACTTCACCTTTTTCAGTTTTTTCACGTGACAAAACAGTTATTTTTTTACCAATCAATGTTTCAATATCTTTTAGAGTTGTTCCAAATAGTTTAGCTGTGTAAAACTCTGCAAAAACTTTATCAGCTTTTTTAACTTCTTCAAAACCTTTTAATGTTATATCTTTTTCATCATATAATCCTAAACCAATAAACACAAGAGATCCCTTATTCATTTTTAAAATCAAAAGAAGCTTAATTGTAAACTCTTCAAAAACTTTTGTTTTTTATACAGAGTTTATATAAACATCTTTCAGTATTCACTCTGATTGAATAAAAGATGTTCCCAGTTGGTTTTGAATATCTATCTATTCCGGCGTTCGTAATAGGAGTCTTTTTTTTATGGAAAGGCTCAGACATACTGGTAGATGGTGTTTCGAAAACAGCATTTCAACTTGGTATCCCCGCGTTAATTATCTCAGTTATTCTTGTAGGTTTTGGTACGTCTGCTCCAGAGTTCGCGATTTCTGTTGGTGCAGCAGTTGCACGTAACTCTGATATTTCCTTAGGTAACATTATTGGTTCATGTATAGCTAATCTTTTGTTGGTATTAGGTGTAAGTGCTCTTATTAGACCAATAAAAGTAAAAAAGGGTGTTATAAAACGTGAAGTACCAATTATGCTTGGTGCTACATTTGCTTTATTTGTTTGGTCTTATTTTGATTTATTAGATATTTATCATGTTTTTGGAGGAATTTTTTTCCTTGTTTTATTCTTAGTTTTTGTTCTTTATTTTATTAGATGTGCAAAAAACGAACGTGATCTTGGGAAAAAATATGAACCTGGTGAAACAAGTAAAAACATTATGTTTATTATAGTAGGTATTGTTGGTGTTGTCTCTGGTGCATGGTTACTTATAGAATCAGCAGTTACTATGGCATTAGTTCTTGGTGTCAGTCCTTTTGTAATAGCTGTTTCAATGGTAGCAGTTGGTACATCTGTACCTGAACTTGTGGTTTCTGCTACCGCGGCATATAAAAATAAGTCAGATATAGCAATTGGTAACGTACTGGGGTCAAACGTGTTTAATATTCTTTTAATCCTAGGGTTTGCTGCATTGTTTATACCGCTTAAAGCGGTTAACTCTTTAGATTATGTATTGATTCTCCTTGGTGTCACTATTGTTATGGTTCCTATTCTTGAAACAGGACATGCTATTTCTAGGGTTGAAGGAGTTGTTATGCTTTTTATATACAGTGTATTTATCTGGTATATCTTTCCTTTCTAAAAATTTTTTAAACTAGTTTATATAGGTATATCTTTATTCTTGGAAATCAATGGATGATTATAAAAAAAATAGGAAAATAGAGGTTTTACCTGTTCTTGCTATGGGATGTTTGTTCCTCGTAGTCTATGGTCTTGTTTTACTTTTAACGAAACCCTTTGTTGAGCAAGGTGGTGTAACACCTGCTTTTGAGGATGTAAATGATCCAATGAACATCCTTTACATTATTGTGGTAATGCTAGCTATGACTCTTGTTATCCTCCTTATAGCAAAGTATTGGAAGGAGAAAGTAATACAGTTTATTATTCTGGGTGCTATCGGTTATACTAGTTTTTTTGCTTTTTTCTTACCTATTTTTAGTATAGTACTTCCTTTAAGTCTCTCATGGGTTATTTTGTTTCTTTCTGTTACCGCTGCAATTGTACTTGTAATAGTTCTTTATAAATACCCTGAATGGTATGTTATAGATGTCTCTGGCATTATTGTTGGAGTGGGAGCGATTGTTATATTTGGGATATCTCTAGGTGTGTTCCTTGTGGTAGTGTTACTTGTTGTTCTCGCTGTTTATGATGCCTTATCTGTGTATAAAACCAGACACATGATTGATCTAGCTGATACTGTTATGGATCTTAAATTACCTGTGTTACTGGTAGTTCCAAAAATACGTCATTATTCTCTACTTAGGGAGACGAAGAGGTTAAAAGAAAAACTAGAGGAAAAAGAGGAACGAGATGCGTTTTTCATGGGGCTTGGTGATATTGTTATGCCAGGAATACTTGTTAGTGCAGTGTATTATAATGTACCAAATGGTTTACCTATTGCCTTGTCTATAATACTTGGTACACTTGTTGGTTTCTCAGTTTTGATGGTTTTTGTTATGAAAGGTAGGCCACAGGCAGGGCTTCCTCTCTTGTGTGGTGGTGCTATAGCAGGATATATAGTTTCAAGTCTCATATTTTTCGGGAAACTGAGTGGACTTGTTTTTCCTTTTTAAATATATTAAAAATAATTGGAAACAGAGGTCCTAATATCATTCGTTTTCTTCAGTTTTCTCCTCCCGCTGTGCTTCTAGGATATCATCAAAGCCTTGAACAAGAAATCAGAGTTAATTTTTGTAAAAATGCAGGGGGTAGAGATTAATAGATGTATTACTGGAGGAGGTACTATTTTTTTTGATGAAACTCAGCTTGGACAGGGGATCATATGTGATAAAGATTTTTTTTCAAATAGATATTGCTGATGTTTATTTTTTTGAAAAACTTTACCAGCCTTTGATTTCCATGTTACATGATTTAGGTATCAATGCTTTGTTTAGATCTAGAAATGATATTGAGATCAACGGAAGAAAGATTTCAGGTACTGGTGGAGCTGAGGAGGGAGGGGATGTTTTTTTTGTTTCTGGGTACTTTGCTTGTTGAATGTCTTGATATTATTACTATGACTAAAGCACTGCGTATTCCTATTGAAAAATTAAAAGATAAAGAAATAGATCAAGCAAAAGATCGCGTGACCTGTCTGAAATGGGAACTTGCTAGATAAAGTAAACCTAAGCGAGGTGCTCCTGCTTCCATTTAAAACATGGTTTTTACAATATTTTCGTCAACAAACGGGTTTATCAGCAGGAATTTCATTATGAACTCCTATCCGTCGTCTACTTAACTGTTAAAGTATACGTTTCTGTATTCCTATAATAACCCCTAAATTTATAAAATATTAGTTTTTCCACTCTTATATTGTGATGAAACAAAGGTTAAAAAACCTGTTTCTTCCAAATCTCTTCCCTTATCAAAAAAACGATAAGTCAATGTGCTTTTTCACAAGATCCTCCACAAGTTTAAGTTTTTTGAGATCCTTTTCGTTAAGTAGCACTTTTATGTTTTCAACACGTTTGGCTGTAGTGTAAGTATCCCATGGCACCAAAAGAAGCGGTAGCCTGTTTTTGTTAGCCTTCTCAATAATATTTGGTGGTGGAAGAATATTGTTTGTTAGGAGTAAACAGGATGTGTCATGTTCTATTGATGCAAGGATGATATCTGTTCGGTCACCACTTGTTATAATAAGTTTGTTCTTTTTGTTGAACAACGGGTTTTTAATTGCGGCAGAGGCAGACATTGCGCCAATAAATATATTTTCTATCTCATTAGACAACCATTCTTCACCGGATACTACTTTAGCAAAAAGTTGTTCAGCAATAAGTGCAGGAGTTGTTATCTCAAGCTCTTTTTTCCTTGGAATAACACCAAGGATTTTAACATCTATCTTCTCCAAAACAGGTTGATAAATATTTCTCCAGTTCTCTAAAGACTCTACCTTGTTTATTATAACACCAACAAGTTTGTCATAAAAATTGGTATTGTTTTTGAGATGATACAATTCATCTATCGCACTAAACTCGTCAATGCTGCTTGCAACATAAACCACTTTACTGTTTGTGTACTCTGCGACTGAAAAAGAGTCAAGGTATACTGAACAACCATGATAAAGGGTTTTACCACCTTCTATAAAAACGTAATCTTTTTTATCGCTTACACGAGTGAAATTGTCTTTAACCTTTTCTTTAACTGTTTCAGCATCATACATGTACAGAAGTTTTGAATGATCGAAACCTATGCTGAGATCCTCTGGGTTTTCATCAAGTTTAAATATCCTTGTCATTGCTGCAGCATCATAATCCCAAAGCCTCTTTTTTTTGTAAACAACTCTTTCACCAAACGGTTTCATGTAACCTATCTTCTTGTCAGATAATGCCTTTGCAAGCCCCATGATCACAGTGGTTTTTCCAGCGTTTTTTCTGTTTGATGCAAATACAAACGAGTTCATACATTCTCCCCCTTCTGTTTTAGGAGTATTCTAACATCAACAACCTTTACACCTTCACCGTACTCATAAACCATTAAAGGGTTGATCTCAATATCTGAAACATCCTCTATTTTTTCCATGAGTTTTCCCACACGTAACAATACATCAACTATTCCTTTAATATCCTTCTGTTTCTCACCACGTACACCAAGCAGTATCGGATAAGCGTTTATGCCTCTAACCATTTTCTTAGCATCATTAAGGGTAAGTGGAACCGCTCTAAAGGTTACATCCTTAAGTGTTTCAACGTAGATGCCACCAAGACCGAACATAACGACGGGTCCAAAGGATGGATCCAAGGTGCCACCAACGATTGTTTCTACACCCTTTGGTACCATCTCACATACCTCTATACCTCTTATTCTCGCCTTTGGAAACTTTGTTCTGCAGCTTTTCATAATGGCCTGGTAAGCATCTATAACCTCGTTCTTATTCTCAAGGTCAAGAGCAACACCACCAGCATCTGTTTTATGGATGATATCCTCTGAAACGATCTTTAAAACAGCAGGATAACCAATCTCCTCAGCAAACGACACAGCTTCATCTAAACTCCTTGCTATACGCCATCTTGGTAGGGTTAAACCAACGAGTTTCATTATTTCCTTTGCTTCATCAGGCATCAAAAACCTTCTATCCTCAGATCTAGCCTTACTTATAATCCTCTTTATTGACACCACATCTATCCTCACATCAGGTGTTTCAACTGAATGTTTGATTTCGTCAACAAACCTTTTTCTCCCATATAAGGCACCCAACGCTGAGGCGGCATCATAAACATCATCGAAAACATGTACACCCTTTTTTCTTGTCTCATCTATGATCTCTTCAACCTTTTCACCACCAAGCATAGAAAAAAGTATTGGTTTACTTTTTTTGTAAACCTGACCCATGTCTATAACCATATCGCTCATACCTTCTGGGTCAAAAACCCCTGTTTCACAGTAAAGAGCAAGAACCGCATTAATCTCCTTAGCTTTAAGGGCTTTTTTAAGAGAAACCTTATACTCTTCAACACCAGCCTCTCCCGTAAGATCAATGGGGTTTCTCGCTGAGCCAAACTCAGGCATAACATCCTTGAATACTCTTTGAAGAAAAACACTGTCATCCATGAGAGGAACACCATACTTCTCACATGCATCAGCACACATCACACCTAAACCGCCACCATTTGTAATAATAACAGTGTTGTCACCCTCAACGGTTGGTAGCTCAGAGAGAACACGAGCCCAGTTGAAGGCATCATCAACACTCTCAGCTCTAAGAATGCCACACTGCTCAGCTATACCATTAAAAACGTTATCAGAACCAGCGAGTGAACCCGTGTGTGAGGCTGCAGCAAGAGCACCGCGTTTTGATCTACCAGATTTAACAACAACAACATGCTTATCCTCAGGCATACTCTTGAGGGTTTTTATCAACTTACCACCGTTTTTTATCCCCTCAATATACATCAAAACAACTCTAGTTTGCTCATCCTCCTTCAGATACTGAAGCAAATCCGCTTCATCAAGATCAGATTTGTTTCCAACAGATATAATCGCCGATAAACCTATTCTATCTACAACACTTCTACCAACCATAGCGCCACCAAGGGCACCACTCTGAGTTATTATAGCAATCTTCCCGGGAAGTATTTTAGAAGGACCGAAGGAAGCATTAAGAGAAACCTTAGCGGAGTACATACCAAAAACATTTGGACCAAGAACACGCATACCATGCTTTCTTGCAAAATCAACGATTTTTTTCTCCTCCCTCCTGTTTCCAACCTCAGAAAAACCAGATGTGATTATTATAAGAAACTTAACCTTAGCCGCGACGCAATCCTGAACCACATCAAAAACAACAGGTGCTGGTACAACAACAACTGCAAGATCTACAGCTCCTTCAATTTCTACTACTCTTTTGTAAACCTTAAGACCAAGTATCTCTCCACCCTTTGGGTTAACAGGGTATACTTCTCCACGGTATCCACCAGCCAATATATTGTTCAACACCTTATGCCCTATCTTAACAGGGTTAGATGAAGCACCTACAACAGCAACAGATTTTGGTTCAAACAATGCTTTCAAATCAACTTTATCACTCATTCACTTCTCACCTGAACCTCATCTTCAACTCATATACTCCTGCCTCAGCATGCCGTTTTTCTATCTCAAAACCCATTTCATAAAACAGGTGAAGCATTGGTTGATTGTTGGCAAAAACCTCTGCTGTAAAACCAAGCAAACCCTGCTTCTTCGCCAGTTGAGTCAAATAACTCAGAAGCACCTTTCCAATCCCTTTGTTTTGATAGTCATCCCTAACAACAAAAGCAACCTCTGCCGTATGATTCTGCTCATCGATACCATACTGACCAATACCTAAGACTACTTCCTTTGGCCCCTCCTGTTTAACAGCGAGAATCACCATCTCCCTACTATAATCTATGACAACAAACTCCTGCAACCTCTCGTGAGGCATATCGGTACGCATAGACATAAAACGCTTATAGATAGTTTGATCCGATAACGAATAAAAAAACTCCTTCAACAAGGGTTCATCAGAGATTCTAACAGGTCTCAACACCAACTCTATACCCGTCTCTGTTGTACGAAACGTTTCTAGATGAGCAGGATACTCACCTCTACTACCGGGTATAAATGCTTGATCCTTAAAAATCAGATTTGCTTTCTTCGCTTCCTCAAGCAGCCACGCCCGAAACCTCGGATGAGCTATAGCAATCAAACTCATAGCTCGCTCTCTAACATTCTTACCATGAAGATAAGCTATCCCATACTCCGTAACAACATAATGTACATCTCCTCTTGTAAGAGTAACACCAGCTCCCTCCTTCAGAAAAGGAACTATTCGTGACACATTCCCATCTTGAGCCGTTGACGGCAACACAAGAATATTCTTCCCACCATCTGAGAGATGAGCCCCTCTCATAAAATCAGCCTGTCCACCTATACCGCTATACAATGTTTTTCCGAGAGACTCCGCTGTTGACTGCCCAGTTAAATCAACCTCCAAAGCGGTATTAATAGCAGTCATTTTTCTATTCCTTGCGATAACAAAAGGGTTGTTTGTGTACTCTATCGGATGAAAATCTACCTCAGGGTTATCATCAATGAACCGGTAGGTCTCCTCTGAACCCATACAAAACGATGCAACCGTTTTTCCCCTATGGATTGTCTTCTCTTGATTAGTCACCACACCTTTCTTCATCAACTCCACTATTCCGTCAGACATAAGCTCTGTGTGAACACCAAGATTTTTCTTATCCTGCAGACTTGCAAGAATAGCATCAGGAATACTTCCATAACCAACCTGAATCGTTGAACCATCTTCTACAAGACGTGCAACATATCTCCCTATTTTCTCAGAAACATCTTCTTTCTCAGAAGGTGGATAAATAAGTAGTTTTTCATCATGAGGAATCACAAAATCCACATCCTCA
>QMTJ01000003.1 GCA_003651045.1 Thermoplasmata archaeon
GATTCAGAAACAATGCAAAAAAATGTATAACAAAAACTGTAGAGAAATGGGAATAAAAATAGTTAAACTCAACGGACAAAAAGGAATCGTGAGATGTGATCATATTGAAAAAGAAAACACTATCAATCTTTTAAACTCTATTAGAGAAGTATCTTCTACAAAGGTTGAAATTAAAACATTAAAAACCTCTGGAACCATTAAAACTTTTAAAAGAAAAAAATTGTTCAACTAAAAAAACAAAAAAAACGAGAAAAAAATTGGGTGAAAAGTGCAGGTGAATATGCAGAGGAATATGCAGGTGAATATTTACATTACCGATAAGTTATTAAAAGGCTTTGTTATTTAGATTAAGTGAGTAGTGGATGGGATGCAGAGTGGAGATAGTACAGTTACTTCTCCAGAGACGCTAAGACCCCTTATTATGAGGTCTCTAAGGAGGAGTAGCGTTCGGAAAAAGATCGCGGAATACCTTTTTGACATTAGTCCTAGTGGTAGTTACACTTCTGATATCGCATATAATGTTAAAACAACTCCAACTAATGTGATAGGTGCGTTACGTGGGATGAACTCTCGTTATAGAGATAACGAGTCGCTTATTAGTCTCAACCTTGTAGAAGTAATAGAAAGTGGTAAAAACGTTAAAATTTATAGGTTAACAGATTTTGGTAAAGAAATCATACGATCGATGAGAGAGAGAAGATAAAAAATTTGTTTTTTTAGATAGGTTTCTTTTTGACAAAATATGTCTTATAGTTGTTCGTTATAGTTTTTTTTGTTTGATTTTGTACTCGTTAAGCCGCTGGGGGGATTTGAACCCCCGACCTATTCCTTACCAAGGAATCGCTCTAGCCAGCTAAGCCACAGCGGCAGGGTTTTGTCTCATGAATAAAACAAGTATTTATTTTATTTTTTGCCAAAAAAACTTGGGTTGAATGCAAAATTTAATTTAGCTCTTCTTTCTTTCTGAAATTCCAGTTGGAGGTTTTTTATAGTTGAAATCCTTAGATTTACCAGATGTGCAGTCGAGTCCTTCGCAGTCAAATTTTAAGTTAACCCGTGTAGGGGTAACTGGTGTGAAAAAACTTGTTAATGTGAGGAGACCTGGTAGAGCAGTTGCTATACCTCTTGTGGTGAAAATGGATCTTTTTGTTGATCTCCCTGCTTTTCAGAAAGGTAGTCATATGTCTAGGAATCTTGAACTGGTTTCAGAGGTTATTGATGCGGATCTTCAGCAGCCTGTGTCTGATCTTGAAACGTTTTGTGCTAAGACTGCTAAGCTTCTGTTGAAGAAACATGAGTATGCTACTTTTTCAGAGGTGAAAGCTGAGGCTGATTATTTTTTAGAGAGAACATATCCTTCTGGAAATAAAGGGCTTGAACCTTATAAGTTAGTTGCTGAAGCGAGAGCTCATAAAGACGATGGAGTGAAGAAACTAATTGGAGTACGGGTTATTGGTATGACGACTTGTCCATGTGCGAGGGAAGTGATAAAAGCTATTGGTGATTATAAAAAAGATGAGGTTCCTCCTACACATAATCAGCGTAATATTACAACACTTATGATTGAGGTACCTGGTGATGATAAATCTGTTGATGCTAATGATCTTATTGATATTGTGGAGGATTCTTTTAGCAGTCCAACGTATAGTATTTTGAAACGTAGGGAAGAAGGGCAGCTGGTTTTTGATGCTCATAAGAATCCAAAGTTTGTAGAAGATGTTGTTAGAGATATTCTTAGTAGGATACTTAAAAAATATAGGAATTTACCAGATGATGTACTTGTTGTTGTACGTAGTGAGAGTGAAGAGTCTATTCATAAACATAATGCTTTTGCTGAACGGGTTACAACATTAGGTGAGCTGAGGAAATAAAAGAGGTATGAGTTTCTGAGTTTAAGAGTGTTTTAAAAGAAACATGGGAGAGTACTCTATTTCTTCTTGAGATACTGGTCCCTATTAGTATAGACGTCTGAAAGGGTTTTTGTGAACTAAATATGATAAAGGTTTAAAACAGGTTTTTGATTACAGTGGTTTATGACACGTTATAAGATTGCATGGCTCCCTGGTGATGGTGTTGGTAATGATGTTATGGATGCTGCGAGGATAGTTCTTGATAGAATTGATCTCGATGCCGAGTATATCCCTGGTGATGTAGGTTGGGAGTTTTGGAAGAAAGAAGGTGATCCTTTACCAGAGCGTACTATTGATCTTCTTAGAAAGTGCGATTGTTGTTTGTTTGGTGCTATTACGTCTAAACCAAAGGATGAAGCGCAGAAAGAGTTAGCACCTGAGTTACAGGGTAAGGGTTTTGTGTATTCTAGTCCGATTGTGCGGCTTAGGCAGCTTTTGAATCTTCATACTAATCTTCGTCCATGTAAAGCATTCCCTGGTAATCCTTTGAATTATCGTGACGATATTGATATAGTAGTTTTCCGTGAGAACACTGAGGGTTTGTATGCTGGTGTTGAGTTTCATCCTGTTCCTAAAACTGTTTTTGATGCTTTAATGGTTCATCCTAAGATGAAAAAATTTGAAAAAACATCATTGAACGACCTTGCTATTTCTACTCGTATTTTTACTCGTAAAGCCTGTCAAAATATTATTCGTCAGGCGTTTGAGTATGCAAAAGCACATGGTCGTAAGAGTGTAACTGTTGTTGAAAAACCTAATGTTATACGTGAGACAAGTGGTCTTATGATACAAGAAGCTAGGGAGATCGCTAAGGATTACCCAGGTGTTGAACTTTGGGAGACTAATGTTGATGCTATGTGTATGTGGCTTGTGAAGAATCCTCAGAAGTATGATGTATTAGTTGCTTCTAACATGTTTGGTGATATTATTTCTGATCTTTGTGCTCAACTTGTTGGTGGTCTTGGTTTCGCTGCTAGTGGTAATATTGGTGATGATTTTGCTTTGTTTGAGCCAACTCATGGTTCTGCTCCGAAGTATGCTGGTCAGTATAAAGTGAACCCTACGGCTATGCTCCTTAGTGTTAAACTTATGCTTGATTGGCTTGGTGAGAAAGAAAAAGCAAATAGGCTTGAGCAGGCGATAGCTACTGTTATCAAAGAGGGCAGGGTTAAAACATATGATTTAGGTGGTAATAATACAACTCTTGAAGTAGCAGAAGAAGTAGCTAGGAAATACGAAGGATAGTAAAAAACTATAGGTTTTTTCTAGAAAAATCTATAAATATCTATTTGTTACTCGTCAAACGGATCGGGGTTAAGGTTTATGGTTAAAAAAAAAGTAATTATTATGGGAGCAGCAGGTAGAGATTTTCATAACTTTAATGTTTTTTTCAGGGATAATAAGGATTATAAGGTTGTTTGTTTCACAGCGACTCAGATACCAGGGATACATGGTAGAAAATACCCATCTGAACTTGCAGGTTCCTTGTATCCACAGGGGATTCCTATATACCCTGAAGAAGAAATAACTATGCTTATCAAGAAATATGATGTTGACGATGTTGTTTTTGCATATAGTGACGTTCCTTATTCTTATGTTATGCAGAAATCTGCTATTGTGAACTCTGCTGGTGCTAATTTTGTTTTAATGGGTGAGAAAGATACGCAGATTAAATCTAATAAACCTGTTATTGGTGTTTGTGCTGTTCGCACTGGTTGTGGCAAATCACAAGTATCACGTGCTATTTTTAAAATCCTCAGCGAAAAAGGATACCGGGTTGCTAGTGTTCGTCATCCTATGCCTTATGATCCTGATATTAGTACACAGATTGTACAGCGTTTCGCTAGTTATAAAGATCTAGATAAGTATAACTGTACTATCGAAGAACGTGAGGAATACGAACCATATATAGATATGGGTGGTATGATTTATGCTGGTGTTGATTATGGAAAAATTTTAAAAGAAGCAGAGAAAGAAGCAGATGTTATAATATGGGACGGGGGGAACAATGACTTTAGTTTCTATAAAACAGATATGCTTATAACAATCGCTGACCCGCATAGACCGGGTCATGAAACTAGTTACTACCCTGGTGAATTAAATGCTCGTTCCGCGGATGTTGTGATAATAAACAAGGTTAACACTGCTGAGAAATCTAAGATAGAGGTTGTGAAGAAAAATATACAATCTATCAACCCTGATGCAAAGATTATCCTTGGTGTTTCAACTGTTTATGCTGAAGATGAAAGTAAAATACAGGGTAAAAAAGTACTTGTTATAGAAGACGGTCCTACTGTTACTCATGGTGGTATGCCATATGGTGCTGGTACCGTGGTAGCTAAAAAAGCAGGAGCCCGTGAGATTATGGATCCTCGGCCTTTCGCTGTAGGATCTATTATTGATACATTTAAAAAATATACCCATCTCACAAATGTTTTACCCGCTATGGGTTATGGTAAAAAACAGATTAAAGAACTTGAAGAAACTATTAACAATAGTGATTGTGAACTTGTTGTTAGTGGTACACCTATTGATGTAACACGTGTTTTGAAAACTATTAAACCTATTGTTAGAGTAAAATATGATGTTGGAGATGAGACTTTCAAAGAATTAAAAAGTATTGTTGAAGAGTTCATTAAAAACTATTTAAAATAAATATTTGTTAAAAAAAATTTAGTGGAGTTTACCACCTTCATAGGTGAAATATGCGAGTAACGCCTCTAACTGTATATGTGGGTTGCTTCCTTCGATGAGTCTAAACTCGGTTTCACCTGTTCTTTCAATGAGTTTTATCTTACTCTCATCCGGTATAGTGAGATCAAAAATAGTTTGATGTATCTGTTTAACTATATCCTCGCCGCTGAGGCCATATTTTATAAGGAGATCATAAAGCTGGTTTCTAGCGGCCATAAAATTACCACTAAGTGCTGTATTGATTAAAGCTTTTACATCCTCTGGTTTAGCAGTAGCACTAGTCTCATATAGTACTTCTGCTGTGATTTTTTTGTTTAATGATGCTCCTACTTGTAAGACATTAATCGCTTTTCTTAGGTCTCCTTTTGAAATAAAAACAAGTGCTTCAAAACCATCAGGTGTTATTTCTATTTTTTCAGCAGAGGCTATCCTCTGGATGTATTTTTTAATATCTTCATCTCTTATTGGGCTGAAACGGAAAACTGTACATCGTGACTGTATAGGTTCAATGATTTTAGAGGAATAGTTTACAGAGAGTATGAAACGGCAGATATGTGAATATTTTTCAATTGTACGACGTAGAGCGGCCTGGGCATCAGCAGTGAGAGAATCAGCTTCATCTAAAAAAATTATTTTAAAATCTGCTTTTCCAATAGGAGCAGTACGTGCAAAATCTTTGATTTTACCACGAATGATACCAATGCCTCTCTCATCGCTAGCGTTAAGCTCATTAAAATTCTGCTTCCAGTTTTCACCAAATAGTTCCCTACAAAGAGCAAGGGCACAAGTGGTTTTACCGGTACCAGCAGGACCAGCGAATAACAAATGCGGTACGTTTTTAGCTTTAACATAGGCTTTAAGACGTTCAACTATTTCATCTTGACCAACAACTTCATCAAGGTTTTTCGGTCGGTATTTCTCAATCCAGATATCCTCCATTTTTAAAACCCCGTGGTAATGCGTCAATACTATCTTAATGTTTTTCCTTCTAAAAAACCTCTGATTAACTTAGGTAGTTTTTCTATATTGCGTGTGAATCTATGATCATCGTGTAAAAATTTTATCACTGCCTCTTGTTTTTTTGCGAATTCTATACCCCACTCATTTGGAATCACGTCATCCAGTGTACCTAGAATTAAGAATGTTTTACATGGGATTTTTTCTTTAAATAATTGTTCATCTTGCATCTCTTGAAGTATCCTCTGTGGTATTCCTTGTAACCTTGCTATATCTATAGATAAGGGTATTATCGCTGGGTTTAGGAGTATTAACTGTTTTACATTATTTTTACTCCTTATTGCTGTTTTTGTTGCTAATAGTCCACCGAGTGAAGATCCTATTAAAACAACATTGTTGTCTTCTTGTATTTGTTCCATTATTTTTTTAACAGCATCTGAGATTATGAGATCTTCTGGTTTACAATCTCTATATTTTATTGATACAGCGTTTAGTGTCTTTTTGAAAAGTATACCTTTTGTACTATTTGGGTTTGATTGATAACCATGGATATAATACAACATCATTTTATGATTATGTAAGGTGTGTATTAAAATTCTTCTACAAATCAGTATTTTAACATAAAATTTATATATAAACAATATTATTTTATTTAATGAAAAGAACAAAAGTGATGAAAATGAACAAAAAAATAATCGTTACTATAATAAGCATATGTTTTTTCACAATGGGTGCTAATTCAGTTTTTGCATTGAACTTAAATGAAAAAATAGTTAGAAATACTCAAAAAATTGTGACAGAGAATAAAGCAATTGATGAAAATATAGATATCGTTTTTCAAGCTTATGGCCCAGTGAGAAAGATTACAACTTTTGAATTTTTAAACGGTTCTGAAACAGAAATACAGCTAATAAATAAGATGATGTCTAAGAGATTATTTTATCCAATATTTCCTGCTGTGGCTGTAAAAAATTTGACTTTTAATATAACTTTTACAGAAGCGGTTAAAAATTATTCAAGATACTGGTATGTTACAAGCTATATTGATGAAGAAAATAACTTAACAACTATTATAAATAAACCACATGGTTATACTGTTAAAAACTTTACAGGGCTTTTCATATTTATAAAACCAAAAATCTTTAGGTTTTTATGTATAGGTCCAAAATTCTTCAGACCGTATAGATTCATGATACTTGGTCACTGTGAGAATATAACTTCTAAGATTGTAATTACATAAAAAAATACTATTTTTTTATTTTTTTAAGAATTTCAGGTACAGTATCCGATTTCTAGGTCCATCAGCTTCATAAAAAAATATACGCTGCCAGGTACCAAGGATGAGGCTATTGTTTTCAACTATCACTGAAACTGATGAGCCAAGTAGACTTGCTTTGATATGAGCATCACTATTACCCTCCATGTGATGGTAACTATTGTTTTCTGGAACCAGTTTTTTTAAAGTCTCAATTATATCTCTCTGTACATTATAGTCCGCACCCTCGTTTATTGTTACTCCTGCTGTTGTATGTGGTACATAAATAATAACTATTCCGTTTTGCAGTTTTTCTTCTTCAACAATTTTTTGAACCTTGTCTGTTACATCTATCATCTCGTTTCTCTTATTTGATGTTATTTTTATTTCTCTCATAAATCTTTTAAAAAATGTTTAAATGATTTATAACTTCTACGGTAATATTTTTGTATACCTTTTTTGTTTCGTTTTTTCTCTCTTAATGGATGTGAAAAAAATTTGAAGAAGTTGCAACCTGATGCTATTTTATTTGACATGGATGGAGTACTTGTTGATAGCCTTGATGCTTGGTGGAGATCATTGAATCAAGCGCTTAAAAAATTTGGTTACAGTGGGATCTCGCGTGATGAGTTTATTAGAAAATATTGGGGTCATGATTTGTTTGATAATATTAAAAAAATGAATATCTCAATGGATGTTGGGAAGCTTTGTAATAAACTGTATAGGGTGAATGTTGATGATGTTAAGATATACCCAGGGGTAAAAACTGTTCTTCAGAGACTTGAAAAATACAAAAAAAGTATTATTACTAACACACCTAAAGATTCCGCGGTTGAGATTCTTAGGAAATTAGATATTGAGAAATATTTTGAGTTTGTATTAACTAGTGATGATGTATCTATGGCGAAACCATCTCCTGAGATTATTTTAAAATCATGTGAAATACTTGGTGTTAAAATAGAGGATGTTATCCTTGTGGGTGATACCGTTAGTGATGTAAAAGCAGGTAGAGCCGCTGGTTGCAGGGTAGTAGGAATTAACGTTGATGCGGATTATACTATTACGAGTGTTTCTGAGTTAACAAAGCTTATTATTCTTTAAAAAATGTTTAAGTAGAAAAAGGGTGATTAACCATGAGGATTGGGATATGGATGATATCGAGTTAATCGAGTATAAAAAGGTCGATTTATCTAATAGTTTACTCGTTGTTGCTTTTCCAACTGTTGGGCTTATTAGTTCAATCGCGGGTCGTTATATTATTGATTCATTGAAACTAGAAGAAATCGGTGCTATTCTTTCGAAAGAGTTTATGCCAGCTACTGTGATTCATAACTCTAAACCGTCTCCACCTGTACGTATCTACGCTGGTAGGAAAAAATGTGGACCAGATGGCTCCTGTGAACAAATAGCTGTTATTATCTCAGAGTTTATGCCACCGTATAGTGTTATCAAACCTCTTGCTGATAAAATCTTAGAATGGATGAAAATGAAAGGGTGTAAAGCTATTGTTGCACTTGAAGGCACTCATGCCTTAGGGGATAACAAAAAAGAACTAAAAGTATATGGTGTAGGTAGTAATTTAGAGATGAAAAAATTACTTAAAAAATATGGTATAGAAGAGACAAAGGAGGGGATGATCGCTGGTGTAAACGGTGTCCTTCTTTATGAAGGTGTATTTATGCAGAGTGATGTCATGTGTTTACTATCAGAGGCTCATGTTTCTTATCCCGATTCACGAGCTGCTGGTAACTTGTTACAGAAACTAGATGTTATGCTCCCTGGGATCAAGATCGACCCGGAGCCGCTGTACAAAGAGGCTGAAGAAATTGAAAAGAAAATCAGAACGTTTATGGAACAGTCCAAACCTACTGCGCCGTCGCTTCCGCCTATTCCTTCTCAGATGTACGGTTAAAAAAAATTAGGATTTAATCATATTTTTTTTACATGTTGTTGATGCCTTATGAGTCCAAAAGATGAGATACTTGAAAAAATCTATCGTTTAGCATATAAATATGAAGCTGAACGTGGTAGCTGCCCGCAGTGTGTTCTCTCTGCGATTATGGAAACGCTATGCGTTGGTGACCCTAAAACAGTACAAGCCTCTGATGCTTTAGCTGGTGGAACAGCTCTCTCCACTAGAGGGACATGTGGTGCAATTAGTTGGTGGTCTTTTAGCTATTAGCTCTATCGTTGGGAGAAATTATGAAGATTTCAGCGGAGGAAAAAATAGACGTCGTGTTTTTCAATATGCAAAAAAACTCTATGATAGGTTTATTGAAGAATATGGTTCACCATTTTGTAGAGATATTCATATGAAACTTTTTGGACGAACGTTTAACTTTTTTGACCCAAAAGAATATGCAGAGTTTGAAAAACTTGGTGGTCATATAGACAAATGCCCTAGTGTCTCTGGTAACGTTGCACGTTGGGCTGCAGAGATAATACTCGATGAGATAAAGGTAAAAAAATAGAAAAAACAGGGTACATCAGTGAGGTTTAACCTAAAAAAAGTTTTTTTGTATAGTGTATAGTCCTTAGAAAAAGGGGCAGTAGATGAAAACATTTAAACACAACCTATAGATATATACTGTTGATTTAGAAGGATGGGTTGATTATGGTGGAGATCACTATTGAACATAAAGGAGTTGTTAAAACTCTTAATAAAGAAGAAGTTGATGTACTTTTAAACCTGTATCATAACATAGATGATTTTGTTGAAGATTTAAACAAGTTAGACGGTTCTCAGGATACTGCTTTACAAGATTTAATTAATAAAAACCTTGTTTCAACTACGGTAGTGGATGATAAAAATATTCTCTCACTTACAGATGACGGTTTGAACATATGTGGTTCAATAATGTTTCATAAGATCGGAGAAAAAAAATCTTTATTTAAAGAGAAAATGCAGAATCTACCAGAGCGAGCAGTTACATGTTTAGTCAACCGTGTTATGTGGCGAGATGAAACCTCTGATAGAATAAGTAGGATAACCAACCAGGTTTTTATACCGTATGGGGTAGATGAAAAAATATGGTATGAAAAAATGTTGTTAATGGATAAAAGAATGCAAGGGTTACTTGAAAAATTTTATGGAGTCCTTGAAGAATTAGATCTCATTAAAGTTGTTAACAATAACAGATGGTGTTCACAGGAGGTTGAAAATTTTCTAAAAAACGAATATAAAAATACTATGGATCTCACATGGATAGAAGAGGATTCACTTAAATATTATTATTTCTTTTTTACGTATGCTCAGAATCAGAGGAATTTAATAAATTTCTTTGGGGAAGGAGAAAAATATAAAAATTTGTTTTTTACTGAAGAAAAACTATTAGAGGGTTATGGTTTTTCATCTGATAAGTCTAATCCGGGTATGATCTCAAACTTTTTAGGTATAAGTGAAAAACGTATAATTGGTTTCCTTGAGGAAATGCAGAGTACAGGTATTGTAAATGAGCGTTATTACCCTCTTTCTTCGTTTTCATTTTTTAGCGATGAGGATAGAATATTTGTTATTCAGGATATCGCAAGATATATGGGTTTTATAACTGATAAGTTTTTGACACCTGTGGTTGATTCTCTTTTACAATCTTAGTTAAAAAAGTTTGGAGAAAAAAAAATTCTATTTTTTTTCTTTTTTAAAGGAATTTTATACCGCCTTCTGTGATTATGATATCTTGTGGTTTAAGTGTGTGTTTTGTTGCTCTCATTTTACGTATTATTAGCTTACGGCGGTCCATGGTGGTATCTATATCCATGAGTATGATACCGTCGACTAAGAATTCTGAGATTGTGTCACGTGAGAGACTACGGCTTCCTTCTGGTATCTCAGATGTGACCATGGCTGTACAGTTTTCTTTACCAAGCATGCTTATAATGCGTCTTATATGCAAACGAGTAGTAGCGATAGAATCTACTGGGTATCTTTTGTTTTCAACCACGTCTTCAGAAGGGATGATTTCATGTACACCGCTAACCCAGACTGGTACTTCTGAAACTGGTGTTAGAGAATCAAGTACAATCCTTGAATAGTTACCATTTCTAATTTCTTCTTCCATTTCTTTATGTATACTGCTTTTATCAAGGTCGAGGTATATAAATTTGAGTTGCCCTTTTTCTATCCATGGTGTGAAATCAAATCCTACTTCTTTTGCTTGTTTAACAATGTTTGTAACTCGCTCATCTGATGTAAGATATAGACATCGCTCTCCTCTGTTAAGCCCCTCCCATAAAAAATGGAAACATAGAATTGTTTTACCAGAACCAGGGGTACCAGATACAAGTGTTATACTATTCTTTGGAAGCCCACCTGATAACAGTTCATCTAAACGTGGGATGCCTGTATTAACTCGTTCAATGTATTCATTTTTTGATATATTTATATCCTCATTTAACATATCCATAATCCATCACGTTATCCCAGGGAAAAACTCCCTCCTATAACCATCTCCAGTTTTTTTCTATTATCTTCCCAGGTATTTAAATAATTTTCTAACCTTTTATATGTTTATCTAAAATTAGAATAAGGTAAATATTAAAAAAAAATTTCATTGTTAAAATTGAAATAGTTTCAAATAAGTTTAACTAGAAAAAACAAGTTTTTAGAGTATGAAAAGCATGTTGAAAATTTCAATACTTGATGGTTATGTTGATGAGCCGACATGCTTGGGTGTACCACCATATATTAGCCCATATCCTAGATACATTGCTGGTGCTATAAAAGAGTTTGATAAAAAGATTAATGTTAGTTATTTCACAATAGATCAAGTACGTAATGATTCAAAAATTATTGATTTTTTAGCAAAAAACGATATTGTGGTTACAATAACTGGTATGAGTACGCCTGGGAGGTATTTATCTGGTTTTCCAGCGGGTCCAAATGAAATAAAAAATTTAATGAGTATTTTATCGAAACCCATGAAAATATTATTGGGTCCAGCGGCGAAATATGGTTTTGGAGTATCTGGTGGTAAAAAAACAAGAATGGTCGAGGATGTTTTTGATCTATTAGTTAAAGGCGATGGAGAAATCGTGATATATGATCTTTTAAAAAACAGGTTAAACCTTGAAAAAATTGATCCAATGGAATGCCGGAGAAACGCAGGTCAAATCAGAGGATTTGCAATTAAAGGTTCAGAGGTAGTTAAACAACATCCTTTTTATCCTCATTATCTTATAGCTGAAATCGAAACATATCGTGGTTGCCCACGGAGTATAGTCGGAGGATGCTCTTTTTGTAGTGAACCCAGTAAAGGACTACCAGATTTTAGAGATACAAAAGATATCATAGATGAAATAAAAACTCTTTATCATAACGGGGTACGTCATTTCCGTCTAGGTAATCAACCCTGCATTTTTTCATACATGGCAAAAGACGCGTGTGATACTGAGTTCCCCAGGCCGAATCCTGATGCTGTTAAAAAACTCTTCAAAGGTATACGAGATGTTGCTCCTCTTCTAAAAACGCTTCATATTGATAATGCGAACCCTGGTATTATAGCGAGGTACCCAAGAGAGAGTGAAAAAATAGCTAAAACCATTGTACAGTATCATACACCTGGAGATGTAGCAGCTTTAGGTGTCGAGAGCGTTGACCCTATTGTTATCCATAGGAATAATCTAAAAGCATCATCTGATGAAGTTTTATCCGCGGTTAAACTTTTAAACAAAATCGGAAGAAAAAGAGGAGTAAATGGTATGCCTGAGTTTTTACCAGGTTTAAATTTTGTATTTGGTCTCGATGGTGAAACAAAAAACACGTACAATTTAGATTTTGAATTCCTAAAAGAAATACTTGATCAAGGTTTACTTGTACGGCGTATAAACCTACGTCAGGTTATACCTATCCCTAATACAAAAATGTACAATATCGGATCAAGGATAATTACAAAAAACAAATCTGAGTTTAAAAAATTTAAAAGAAAAGTTAGAAAAGAGATAGAACAGCCGATGCTTGAAAAACTACTGCCACGTAAAACTGTTTTAAAAGATGTTTACACTGAAAAACATGAGGGGAAACTAACTTTTGGTAGGCAAATTGGTAGCTACCCATTATTAGTAGGGATACCAGGTGTTTACGAGTTGAACAATTTTATCGATGTAAAAATTGTAGGCTATGGTTATCGTTCAGTCACAGGTGTACCATATCCTTTAAACATTAACAATGCTAAACGTGAAACATTAGAAGCTATACCAGGTATTGGGAAAAAAAGAGCTATACGGATTCTCGAAAAAAGACCTTTTAATAGTGAAGAACAACTCCATACTGTTTTAGATGATGCTGATGTAGCCTCAGATTTATTAGAATATATACGTGTATAGTTTTGTTCAACAAACCAAAGTTATAGGGGGATATTTAAAAAAACTGATAAAATTAAAATGATATAAGTTTTATAAGGGTTAGATATTATGGATGAAAAACATTTTACAGATTTTGCAGAGTTAGAAAAAAGAATCAAATACATGTTTAAAAACAAGGATCTTTTGAGGAATGCTCTTACGCATAAGACATTTGCTTTTGAAGCTAAAATCCCTGTTGAATACAATGAACGTTTAGAGTTTTTAGGGGATAGCATCCTTGGTTTTTTAGTAGCTGAACAGCTTTATAAGAGTAACAAGTATTTTTCTGAGGGAGAATTAACACGTCGTAGATCTGCACTTGTAAATAATGGTTTTTTAGCAGAGAAAGCAAGAAAACTTGGTTTAGGTGAGTTTTTATTATTAGGTAAAGGTGAAAAGAAGCAGAATGGCGCTCAGAATTCTACAAACCTGGCTAATGCACTTGAAGCATTGATAGGAGCAGTTTATTTGGATTCAGATTTAGAAAACGTCTGGATGTTTATTAAGAACAATATTTTTGATGATAAACTAGGTTTCTAAAAATTTAAAAAAAAAGAAGGGGGGTTCAAACTTTTGGGGATGGTAACCATTCTATTTTTTTAATTATTACGTTTCCATTTAAACTCTACTTTTTTGTAGTAAGGCGGTACTTTCTTGCCATCCCGGGTTTTATAACCTTCAACTGGTTCCCATCTAATCCCATATTCTCCAATTTTGCTATGTTTATGTCTCAATTTTTTTTATTCCTCCTTTTTCATCTTTACCATGCCATACTACAACATGGCTATGTCAATCTTTAGCATTGATGGTATTTAAAATTAATGTGTTAAAATGTCAAAATGAAAGAGTTTATCCTACTTGGGGTAGGTAAGTTTATGCATAAAGTGTGAGTATGATAAAACTATATGTGAATAAAAGTATTGAAAGAAGTGATTCCATGATGATTTCCATGTATCTTACTTTTTCAATCCCAGTCATAATTTTTCCTATCTCCCTTTAAGTTTTTATTCTGTGATTAATGTATATAAAGGATTTATTGTACAGCTGTTACCAGGGTTCTTTAACAATTGTTACTCTCCTTTTCAGAAGGGAGTATCAAAAAAAACCTGTGAAGTTGAAAACACTCATTATATTTCATGAGGATAAAAAGGAGGGGTTTTCTTTTATATCTGCTAAACGTTTAGCTAGTTCTATGTAGTGGTTGATATCTGTTTTTGCATTTATTACTATTTTTGCTCCATCTGGTGAACCTCCACCATGCATGCATCCTGGGACACCAGCACCTATAGTAAGCCATTCTATGAGTCTAGCTATTTTAGCCCGTGTTACACCCGATGTGTTTGCTTTTAGATATTTTTTAAGTAGTTCTCCATATCGTGGGTTGTTTATATCTTTATAAGATGGTAGACAACCTGTTTCTGCGATGCCCCCTGCGATGTCTTGTGTTATACGCTTTGTTTCATATGGAAGCCTTGCAACATGTACCTTGTTTACATTGGAAAGTAGTTGATCTGGGATCCATACACCAGAAGGGTGTTTTTTTCCAAGTACACTTGCTGCTATACCTATAGCAAATGTGGTTTCGTTGTTTATGATCATTTGAGTTATTTTTTCTTTAAAGTTTTTTTCAGAAAGCCCATTTGCTCTTGCCATGAGTACTGCTGCACCGATCATGATGTCTCCTTGACCTGCTACGCATCCACCAATAGCTGCTCTATATGGTGCTATGAAGTTCATAACTGCTTCACGGGTATACTGATATTCGCCGCACATGAATATTCTTTCTTTTGGTATGAAAACATCTTCGAATAAGAGATATGCTTGAGTAATCCCACCAATATTAACAGGTATATCAAAACCTTCTTCTAATTCACGGTGGTCACTAGGTCTTCTAGTTTCAACGATAGTAAGGTTTTTGATGTCACGTGGTATAACGAAAGAGATGGCATAGTCTTTATCCTCTTTTTTGTAACCCGCACCTGGCATAACAAAAACTTCATTTGCTGCTGCTACACCGCAGATCATCACTTTAGCACCACGTACTATAATACCTTCTTCGTTTTGTTCGACAACATGTAAACACATATCAGGGTCTTTTTGTTGAGATGGGTTTTTTGAACGGTCACCTTTAGGGTCAGTAAGGGCACCAGCTATTGTGATATCGCGTTCTTGTGCATCTTTCAACCAGTTTTTTAATCTCTCATGATACTTTGTTTTTAAATCTTTATCCATATTAAACGTTGTAGCGTACATAGCGTTGAGAGCGTTAAAACCAGCGCAACGGCCACCGGTGCATGTACCTGTGAGGTTGAACATGAGACGTTTCATACGGACATTCGCGATCATATCCTCAGCATTACGTAAAATAGAAAGATACCTACTCACTCGTTTACCTGTTAAACTTGATGTTGTCGTAAGTATTTCTTTATACTCTGGTTTATATGCTGCATCAAAAATCTGAGCATGCCCTTCAACCGTTCTACGGGTAGCTGGATGGGTTGTAACGTCTTTGATGAGTTCTCCAAACTTGTAAATGTTGGGTCTCATCTCTTTAAGACTTCTTTTATATTCTTTTGAGGTTTTCATAGATTTCTCTTCCTCTTTATTTTAAACTCCCATTCGCACCATAAATCATCAGGGTGAGGATCTGGTGGGCAAACGTTACATGTTACAACTATATCTGGGTTGATTTCTTTTGCAAAAGATTTTAAAAAACCGAAGCGAACAGGTTTACATGCGAACTCACCAAGGCCTTTAGAGATACGTGTATTTTGAACGCGGCATTTTGTGTTTCTAAGTATTGCTTTATCTTTTTCAATGATGATTTCTTTGTTTTCAAGATCTAACGCCCAACCAGAGTAGCTAAGGGCTTTCATAAAAGAAGAGATATCTGAGTCGGTGATGTCGAAAAAATTTTTGATCCTGCGCGCTTCGATTTTACCCATGACCTCCCAGACTTTTCTATCAATCTCAGTCGCAGCTTTTGTACCCCATCGTTCTTCTATACCTAAGTAGTACAGTCCATCTACAGCCCACATATTACGGAGATGCATAAAAATAAAATCAGCGATTTTATTTTTTGGTATCTCCTCAATTAGTTTTTTATCTTTTTCCCGGGTGATAAATCCACAGCCTCCTAATTCTTTTTTTGATATAAATTTTGGAAACAACCCCTAAGAGAATGATGTGAAAGAGAGAAAAACGGGGGGTTGGTTTGTTTTTTATTGAGTTTTTTCTTTCACAGCTGCTGTTAACTTTGGTAAAACCTCATAGAGGTCTCCTACGATCCCGTAATCTGCTGATTTAAAAATCAGAGCCTCTGGGTCTTTGTTTATCGCTACTATTATACCTGATTCACGCATACCTGCAATGTGTTGTATTTGGCCAGATATACCTGCTGCGATATACAATTTTGGTTTAACCTTGTGACCTGAGAGTCCAATCCAGTGGTCCTCAGAAAGCCATTTTAGATCAGCTGCTATCGGACGGCTGCATCCTATAGTTTTACCTTTTAAAACATCTGCTAGTTCTTCAGCTAGTTTTATGTCGTCTTTGTTTTTAAAACCACGTCCACATGAAACTATAATCTCTGCATCTTCAACATTTACGTCACCTGTTTGCATCTCCTGGATTTTTAATATCTTGGATGCATATTTTTCAACGTTAAACTTCTTTTTAACAACTTCTCCCTTGGGGTTAGCGCCACCAGGATGGGGTTCGAAAACCTTTGGTGGGATTGTAACAATCTCTGGTTTTGAATTGAATTGTTCCACAGCAATTGCGTTACCACTATATACTATACGTTCTGTAACAAGTTTTTTATCTTTTACATAGACATTGTTTACATCTATCACGCAACCAGCATTAAGTTTTCCAGCGAGACGAGACGCAAGTTCTTTACCGTTTTTGTTAGATCCGATAAGTATAGTTTCTGCACCTGTTTCCTTAATGGTTTTTTCTAAGTATTCAGTGTATTCTTCTACTTTAAAATCTTTTAAATCTGTTTCAACAACTATTACATTATCTGCACCATATGTTAGATACTCCTGTGCAAGGTTATCGTTTTTACCGATAACAACAGCGTTAACTTTTTTACCAAGATTTTTCGCGAGTTCACCTGCTTTATTCAACAACTCTAACATGAGTTTTTTATCATCAGAATAAACTAGTACCATTTTTCTTTCTCACCTCAGTAAACCTTCTTTTACAAGACTTTCAACTAACTGTTTAACAGATTCATCAATGTCGTCTTTGAAAACAATGTTTTTACGCTCCATAGATACACCTTTTAGTTCAACAGTATCAACAATAGAAGTAAGACCACTAGCTAATGAATCACCATTCCATTCGTTGATTGGTTTATTTGCAGCAGCTAGAATCTGCATGAGACTAGGGAGTCGGGGTTCATTTATTTCCTTGGTGACAGTGATAACAACTGGGTAAGATGATTCAACTGTTACAGCTTTATCACCCATATCACGATCCGCAATAACCTTGTCTTTCTCTGCATCAATTTTCTGCGCATACGTAATCTGAGGGATGTTTAGTAAACCAGCTAGACGTGGACCTACCTGACCCGAAAACAAATCAATAGATGCCTCGCCACATAAAACTATGTCGTAGTTACCAATCTTTTTTATAGCCTCAGCAAGAAGAGACGTAACCACATAGTAATCATGTTTCTCAGGGGGTGTCACAATTACTCCTTCATCTGCACCCATAGCCAATAACTCTTTAACTCGTTCTTTTGCATCACTTGGTCCCACTGTTAACACTGTAATCTTACCACCATGTTTCTCTTTTATTTTTAACGCTTCCTCCATAGCGTTTTTATCAATATCACTAATCTTCTGAGGTACACCATCTAGTATCGGTTTCTTAGTATTAGGGTCTATTTTCATCTCAGATACATCAACAACTTGTTTCGCACAAACAATTATATTCATAGTTTTTTCACTCCTCCTAATTTTCTCTCTCTTTCAAGTTCTCTAAGCTGCTTCCTTTTAATCTTACCACTCTGAGTCTTAGGAAGCTCATCTACAAACTCGATCTCACGGGGGTACTTATAAGGGGCAGCAACCATTTTAGTATGCTCCTGTATATCCCTCACGAGATCACCTGAAGCCTTAGATTTATCATGAAGAACCACAAATGCTTTAACAATTACACCACGGATTTCATCAGGGCTAGCAACCACTGCACACTCAAGAACATCAGGATGAGAAATAACTGCACTCTCGACTTCAAAAGGACTTATACGGTAACCTGCTGCCATAATAAGATCATCATCACGGCCGCTAAACCAGTAATAACCCTCTTCATCCTGATATAGAACATCACCTGTGAGGAACCAACCATTCTTAAAACACTCCCTAGTTTTATCAGGTTTATTCCAGTATTCTTTAAACAACCCCGGGTCGTTCTCTTTAACCGCTAATATACCAGACTCCCCTCTTGGTAGAGGGTTACCATCATGGTCAACAATTGCACATATTTTACCAGGCTGAGGTTTACCACATGAACCAGGTTTAATCTTCATACCTTTGATATTAGATAGATAAACCATAACCTCAGTCATACCAATACCATCATGTATCTCAATACCAAAACGTTGCTTCCATCTTTTTATCACCTCTGGATTTAGTGGTTCACCAGCAGAGATACAATGACGTAGGTTTGATAGATCATATTTTTTCTCAGCATCTTTTACAGTTAGAAACATCCTATACGCTGTTGGTACTGATGCTAAAACAGTTATCTTATATTTCTCCAACAAACTATACCATCTCTCCGGATTGAAACGCCCGTCGTAAATAAACGTTGAAAAACCATGACGCCATGGATAAAGGAAACCATTACCTAATGGGAAAATCCAGTTGAGATCACCGGTATGAGCAAGTATATCATCATCTTTTGCATCCTGCCAGAACAGTACACTTGGATCGTTACCTGGCACCCATCGATGAAGATGCACTGCTCCCTTTGGGTCACCTGTTGTACCAGAAGTATAGCAGAAAAATGCCATGTCATCTTTTTTTGTCGGTTCAATGTCGAGGTTTTGAGATGCCTTTCTCATTAAGTCATCATATGAAAGTTGATCATCATATGCTTCTCCAACAACTATTATATTCTCAAGAGACGTACAGTTCTCCTTGATTTCATTAACCTCTTTCACATACTGTGGGGTAGTAATTACCACTTTTGAACTACTATCCTTTATTCTGTATTCAACTTCATGTGCCTTGAACATGACACTTGATGGTATAGGGACAGCACCGATTTTAACACCACCAAGAAATGATACTTGAAACTCTGGAACATTAGGTAAACGTATAAGAAAACGGTCGCCTTTTTTGAAACCCAAATCTCTAAGAACATTTCCGAACTTGTTAGTGAGACGTTTCATGTCATTATATGTGAGCTTATCTGTGTTTCCTTCTGCGTCTTCCCAGTATAATGCTATTTTGTTTTTTTTCTCAGTCTCAGTATGTTTATCAACACAGTCATATCCTATGTTATAATCATCAGGTATATCCCATTTCCAGCTGTTATATACTTTTTCGTAGTTAAACTCCCCCATGGTTTTTTTTCACCTACCATTTTTTCTTGGTTTAAAAGCTTCTTTTTTTTATTTTAAAAGACTGTTAGCGATAACTAGTCTTTGAATCTCAGAAGTACCCTCATAAATTTCTGTGATCTTGGAATCACGGAATAAACGCTCCACTGTATACTCTTTAGTATACCCGTAACCACCATGTATTTGTACTGCTTTAATAGCTGCTTCAACAGCAGTTTCACTAGCGAAGAGTTTAGCCATAGCCGCTTCTTTACTTATACGAATACCTTTATCTTTTTTATACGCAGCATTATAAACAAGATACCGTGCTGCTTCTATACGTGTCGCCATATCAGCGATCATCCATTGAATAGCCTGGAAACTAGATATAGGTCTACCAAACTGTTGACGTTGCTTAGCGTATTCTATACTTTCATCAAGACAGGCCTGAGCGATACCAACTGCTTGTGCACCGATACCTACACGTCCAGCATCGAGAGTACTAAGTGCTATTTTGAATCCTTCGCCTTCTTTACCAAGAAGGTTTTCTTTAGGAACCTCCATGTTTTCAAAAACAAGTTCAGATACATGGTTTGCGTTAATACCCATTTTATCAAATATGCTACCGACTTTGAAACCTTTAAACGTGTTCTCCACAATAAACGCGCTAATTCCTTTTGAACCAGCGTTTTTATCTGTGACAGCGAATACAATAAGGATGCCTGCTTCACTTCCACTAGTTATAAATGTTTTATCGCCATTGATTATGTATTTATCTCCTTTAAGCTCTGCAGATGTTCGCATAGCACCTAGATCAGAACCAGCGTTAGGCTCTGTACCAGCGAAAGCACCGATTTTTTCTCCTTTTGCAAGAATTGGGAGGTACTTTTTTTTCTGTTCCTCTGTACCATATTTCATAATAGGCCATGAAACAAGAGAGTTATGTACTGAGGTTATAACTCCTGTTGAAGCACATTTTCGTGATATCTCTTCAATAACAATAGCATAGCTAATCGTATCAAGACCTGCTCCCCCATATTCAGTTGGTATAATAATTCCAAGGAGACCAAGTTTCGCCATTTTCTGAAGGATTTTTGTAGGATACTCTGCTTTTTTATCTAGATCGGCAGCAACTGGTGCTATTTCTTTTTCAGCAAATTCTCTCACCATTTTTTGTATCATTTTCTGTTGTTCATTTAATTCGAGTTGCATGGGAGTTGGAATTAGATTACTAAAAATAAAGGTTTCTATATGTTTTAAGGAAAGAAATATAATAGTCTAATTGATTCAACCGTGGGGGAATTTAGTTTGGAAAAAGGATACATACATGTTTATACCGGGCCTGGGAAGGGTAAAACAACTGCTGCGTTAGGTCTAGGTCTTAGAGCAGCTGGTGCAGGGTTGAAGGTTCATATGCTTCAGTTTATGAAAGGTAGACGGTATAGTGAGTTAGACGCCTTGGAAAGCATTCCTGGTTTTACAATCTCTCAACATGGTAGAGACGAGTTTGTAAACAAGGAAAACCCTGAACAGGTTGATATTGATCTCGCCCAGCAGGGTTTTGCATATGCTAAAGAAATCATAAAAAAAGGCATGTATGATATGGTCATCTTAGATGAGATCAATGTAGCAGTTGATTTTAATCTCATCGATGTCCATGATGTTTTAAAGCTTGTTAAGGAAAAACCTGAAAAACTTGAGCTTGTATTAACAGGTCGCTATGCTCATCCTGAAATCGTTAAGATTGCTGATTATGTTACTGAGATGCTTGAGATTAAACATCCCTATAGCTTGGGTGTAAAGGCGCGAAAAGGTGTTGATTTCTAGTTTAGGAGGCCCTATTTATGTTTGATGAAAAGGAGCTGGAGAATATCAAAAAAAAGAAGGTAGATTGGGAGAATAATTGTTATTCTGAACATGTTAAAAAACATCCGGAGCGGAAGAAAAAGTTTGAAAATCTCTCTTGGGAGGAGATTAAACAGTTGTATACTCCTGATGATATAAGTCATCTTGATTATCTAAAGGATATTGGTTTCCCTGGTTTGTACCCGTTTCTTCGTGGTATTCATCCTACTATGCATCGTGGTCGTCTTTGGACTATGCGCCAGTTCTCTGGTTTCGGTACCGCTGAGGAAACCAATAAACGTTATCATTATTTATTGGAGCATGGTGAGACTGGTTTGAGTGTCGCTTTTGATTATCCAACATTGTATGGTTACGATACTGATCATCCTTTTGCCCGTGGCGAGTTTGGTAAATGTGGGGTTGCTGTTAGTAGTTTGAAGGATATGGAGATTTTGTTTAAGGGTATCCCTGTGGATAGGATTACTACCAGTATGACGATTAATGGTCCTGCTGCTATTATCTGGGCGATGTATATTGCTAATGCTGAGAACCGCGGTATTGATCGACGTGTTATTGGTGGCACTATTCAGAATGATATTTTGAAAGAGTATATTGCTCAGAAGAGTTTTATTTTCCCACCTGAGCCCAGTATGCGGTTGATTATTGATACATTTGAGTTTGGTTCTAAAGAGGTTCCTCGTTGGAATACTATTAGTATTAGTGGTTACCATATCCGGGAGGCTGGATCTACTGCTGTTCAGGAGCTTGCTTTTACGTTGGGTAATGGACTTGAGTATGTCCGTTGGGCTATGAAACGTGGTCTTAAACTTGATGATTTTGCTCCACGTTTGAGTTTCTTTTTTAATGCGCATAATGATTTTTTTGAGGAGATCGCGAAATATCGGGCTGCCCGTCGTATCTGGGCACGTGAGCTTAAGAAACTTGGTGCTAAGAAACCTAGGAGTTTGTATATGCGTTTTCATACTCAGACTGCTGGTTGTACTCTTACTGCTCAGCAACCTGAGATTAATATAATTCGTGTAACAATCCAAGCATTAGCTGCAGTACTTGGTGGTACACAAAGTTTGCATACCAATAGTATGGATGAAGCACTAGCGTTACCCTCTGAGAAAGCAGTTCGAATTGCACTGCGTACTCAGCAGATTATTGCTGAGGAGAGCGGTGTTACAAATACTGTTGATCCACTTGGTGGTTCTTATTATATCGAATGGCTTACTGATAAGATGGAGGAGGAATGCTATAAGTACTGGGATCGAGTTGAGCAGCTTGGTGGTGTTTTACCAGCGATTGAGAAAGGTTTTTTCCAACGTGAAATCGCTAAAAGCGCGTACAAGTATCAGAAAGAGATCGATGAAAAAAAACGTATAATTGTTGGTGTTAACAAATATCAGCTTGATGAACCTATTGAGATCCCTATTCTTAAGATGGATGAAAAAGGTGAAGAACGTCAGATTAATCGTCTTAAAAAACTTCGTAAAGAACGTAATAATCAGAAAGTAGAGCGGAATCTTAAGCGTTTGCGTAAAGCAGCTGAGGGTGATAAAAATCTTATGCCCTTTATACTTGATTGCGTTCATAGTTATGCAACTTTGGGTGAAACCTGTCAGGTGCTCCGTGATGTTTTTGGAGAGTATAAGGAACCTGTGATTTATTAAAAAAATGGGAGGTAAAAAATAGGTATGGAACGGAAGATTAGGGTTTTGATTGCTAAACCTGGGCTTGATGGTCATGACCGTGGTGCAAAAGTAGTCGCCCGTGCGTTACGTGATGCAGGTATGGAGGTTATTTATACTGGTCTTCATCAGACTCCTGAGATGATCGTGGATGCTGCTATCCAGGAGGATGTCGATGTTGTTGGTCTTAGTCTTCTCAGTGGCGCCCATATGACTCTTTTTATTGATGTAGCACGGTTGTTGAAGAAGAAAGGTATGGATGATGTTCTTATTATTGGTGGTGGTATTATCCCTGAGGAGGATATACCAAGGCTTAAAAAAGAAGGTATCAAAGGTGTTTTTGGACCTGGTACCTTGTGTGAGGATATAGTAGATTTTATTAAGAAGAATGTGAAAAAATGAAAGATATTGTTTCAAAGGTTATCAGGGGTGACTCGCGTGCTATCGCTCGTTTGATTACTCTTGCTGAGAACAATGACCCTGTTGCTGCAGAAGCTATGAAACGTATACATCCTTATACTGGTAAGGCTCATGTTATTGGTGTTACTGGTGTGTTGGGTTCTGGTAAGAGTACTCTTATTTATGAGCTTACACGCTGGTATCGTAGACAGGGTAAAAAAGTTGGCGTTATTGCTATTGATCCTACTAGTCCTTTTAGTGGTGGAGCGCTTCTTGGTGATCGTATTCGTATGAGTGAACTTGCAGGTGATGATGGAGTTTTTATCCGTAGTATGGGTACACGTGGTATGCTTGGTGGCTTAGCTAGTGCTGTTTATGATGTAGTTGAAATACTTGATGCTTCTGGTAAAGATGTTGTAATGGTTGAAACTGTAGGTGTGGGTCAGGCTGAGGTTGATGTGATTAAGATTGCTGATACAACCTTAGTCGTTGTTGTTCCAGGTCTTGGTGATTCTATTCAGACGTTGAAAGCTGGTATGATGGAGATCGCTGATATTTTTGTTGTGAACAAAGCCGATAGAGAGGGTGTTGATCAGACTGTTGCAGAGGTGGAGAATCTTGTTGATATAACTTCTATGGATAATGATCGTAAGACTCCTGTTTTAAAAACAGTTGCGAGGGATGGTAGTGGTGTAAAAGAACTAGTTGATGAGATTGAGAAACATAAGAAATATCTGAAGTTAACGAAAGAGTTTGAAAAGCAACGTCGTTTGCGTTATGAGGCTGAACTTGTTGAAATAATCAGGAAACGTTTGATGAAATTGATTTTTGATGAGTCAACGTTTAAAGAAAAAATTGAAAATCTTTTAGATAAAATTAGTAAAAAAGAGATTGATCCTCATTCTGCAGCTGAGGAGATACTTAGTAAGATTTTGAAATAAAAAAATATTTTTTGAGTAGTCTATTTCTCAAAAATAGGCAAAAAGACTTTAATAATGTTTCAAAAAAGATTGAAACATTTATAAATCAATAAGTTATATAGTTGAAACATGAAACGTGTTGAAAGAGTATATTGTGAAATACTTGAAAACATAATACAAGATA
>QMTJ01000004.1 GCA_003651045.1 Thermoplasmata archaeon
ATGTTCTTCAGGGAACATTATATTTACCTCTTTTATAATTTAAGATAATGTAATATATTATCTAATTAAAATACTCTTTCAAAAAAATAATCTTAAAAAGAAAAAACGGGATAAAATAAAGGAGGGTAAGGGTTTCTATGGAGACAGGTTTGACTCCTACACGGTTGTATATGGTTTTACAAAAAAAATTTGGTGTTCTCAACTGGTGGCCTATGGATAAAAATTATCATATGATGAATAATAGTGATCCGAGATTTGAAATAATAGTTGGAGCAGTGCTTACTCAGAACACTGCATGGTCGAATGTAGAAAAGGCATTGGATAATTTAAAATTAGATAAAGCATTAGATGTTGATAGTATTATGGATATGACCTTGGAAAAATTGGAGGAGTTAGTTAGACCTTCTGGTTTTTTTAAACAAAAAGCTAAGCGACTTAAAAACCTGGTTTTGTATCTTAAATCTAAGTATAACGGTGATCTTGATTGTTTTTTCAATAGAGATTTTTATACTCTCAGGGAGGAGTTGTTGTCACTTAGTGGTATAGGACCTGAGACTGCGGATTCAATACTTTTATATGCAGGTGGTAAACCAGTTTTTGTTGTGGATGCTTATACTAAACGAGTTTGTGAAAGGTTACCAGTTGTTGGTGTAAATGATGTTTCTTCCTATGACACAGTGCAGAGGGTTTTTCAATATGATCTTTCTAAAAATTTTTCAGATGAAAAATTAACTATGGTATATAAAGAGTTACATGCTTTGATAGTTGAACTAGCTAAAAAGTATTGTAAGAAAAAACCTTTATGTAGTGTTTGTCCGTTGAATAACAAGTGTTTGTTTAAAAAAAATTTATTTTAATAACTCCTGTATTTTATTTGTTACAACCTCTGCGGGTATATCTGGTAGGGAGATGAGTTGTGTGGTCCCTAAATGGCCTTTACCTGAGGGTTTAATGTTTATAAAACCAGCGTTTTCTATTTCTTTTAGATAACTCCAGAACATAGTATGCGTCCGTGGTTTTTCGTTGTACTCTTCGCAGGTGATGGCATATGTTTTTTCAGCTTCACCTGTGTTAACATATGCTGTTCCATCTTTTTTAAGTCTTTTAGCGATCGCGTATAATGTTAAAAGTTGATGCCGTTGTAGGTTTCTAAGTTTCGATTCAGTTATAATAGAATATGTCTCTGCTTTTGCTGCTCTCACATGTTCTGGTGTAACTTTTTCAACATGCTGATGATCAGCTGCGATACCTGCTTTCCATAGAAGTTCAATTGCAAAACGTGCATCTCCAGTTTCAGCTGCGACATCAGCTATTAAATCAATACAGTCTTCCTCGACTGTGTTTTTATGAAACGCGAGATCAACTCGTTGTTTAACTATATCATATAACTCATCACGTGTGTATTTATCTAGTGATAAAACATTACTACGTTTAAACGTGCTAATAGTAGCAGTATCAAGCATTTGAAGGATATCCCTTTGAGAGATTAGAATAATCGATACAGGTATTTTTTCTATTGAACTCTCATCTGAGAAACGTGTGAGATTGTAAATAAGGTTGGAACCACTTTTTTTAAGAAGCGCATCTACTTCATCAAGAGCGACTAACAACTGTGCATTCCGCCTAATAAGTTGTTTACGTAATACTTCAAGCATTTCTTGTACAGAGAAACCTCTATCTGGGAAACGCGGGTCGAAATGGTTTAATATACCAAGTAAAACCATTGCATCAGTTGATCTTTTCCGGCAGTTTATATGAACATATTCAATGATTTTCCCTTGTTTACGTGCTATATTTATAAGAGATTTACAAAATTTTTTTGTTATAACTGTTTTACCAGTACCTACAGGTCCTTTGATAATAACATTTTGCGGTACACCTGAGAGTAAGGGTTTAAACATTTGCGCTAAAAAACGAAGTTGTTCATCTCTATGTATAATCTCCTCTGGTACATAGTCGAAATCAAGTGTGTTAACGTTTTTTATAACCGATGAAGAAAGTAGTTCATCTTCTATAGAGTTGTTCATTATAGCATATGTAATAGTATAAGTATTTCATAAAACTTTATCTCAAAGAAAACTACTTGGGGGGAGAAGAGATAGTGGAAATGTGAGAGTATAAATGAATAAAAACATTAATACTCTAAAGATATATTTAATTTCTATAAAATGGATACTCTTTCTACTTTGCAGAAATCTTTAGAATTCCTTAAAAAAAATTTTAGAAAATACTATATGGAAAATGAGATAGGTTTACCAGATCGTTTTGGACGGAGAGAATTCGCGTTTATACTTTTTAGTGGCCGAGGGATGATAAGACATATAGGTTTTTCTAAGAAGAAACAGTTTATAAGTTTTTTAAGAGAAAAAACCCCTGCTCATGTTTATTATTCATCTGCTTACTATCAGAAACCAGATGCACCTACTATGCAGGAGAAAAAATGGATGGGCGCGGAGCTTATTTTTGATCTCGACTCTGATCATCTCCCTGATGCAGAGAAAATGGATTATACTCAACAATTAGACATTGTGAAAAAAGAGTTTTCTAAACTTGTAAATGATTTTTTACTTGGTGATTTTGGTTTCGATGAAAAATATATAGAGCTTTATTTCAGTGGTAGTAGGGGTTACCATTGTCATGTTAAAGACCCTCGGGTTCTTCAGTTGGATAGCGGTGAGAGAAGAGAGATTGTTGATTATATAACAGGGCGTGATTTGAAGGATTCCCTAGTTTTTCATGAGTATGTAACTGGTAGTAGGATATATGGTAGTAAAAGTTACCCGGCAGGTAAGAGTTTAAGGATGCCGAGACCTGATGAACCTGGTTGGAGAGGACGTATTAGTAGAGGTATTATAGAGATTATAAATGAGATTAAAAACAGTAGAAACCCTATGGAGAGACTTAAGGAGTATGGTGTTAAACAATCTGATGCTGAAAAACTCTTACGTGATCTCTCTGAGGATAGAATCCAGAGGATACAAGACGGTAGACTTGATCAATCTAAGACAATCCGGAGGTTTTTCCTTAATAGCGCTCTGAGGAAAACCGCTGTTTCTATGAGTGCAGGTGAAACCGATGAACCTGTTACATGTGATGTTAAACGTTTGATTAGGTTACCAGGTTCTTTACATGGTAAAACAGGGTTTAAAGTTGTAAAGATTAAACTTGAGGAGTTAGATGTTTTTAACCCCTTAGATGATGCTGTTGTTTTATCTAATGATTTGGTTAAAATTGATTTAAAAGAAAAGATTAGTATAAAGATGAAAGATGAAGTTTTTGATTTGAAACCAGGTGAGCAAGAGTTACCCGTGTTTTTAGCTGTTTTTTTAATCGGGAGACGTATAGCGAATATTATTTAACCTTTATCTGTGATTACTATTTTTAATAAAAAGAAAACCTTTTAAAAAATAGTTAAAGGGGGAGGAATAGTAGGTTGTATGGATGAAGATGAGATAAACTATAGAGTTCTTCGTGAAATTCAGCAGATGGAGAAAAACACTTCTGCGTTGACAAAATTAAAAAATAGTTTCTACAGTGATGTATCTGATTATCTAAAAAAACTAGAGGAACGAGTTAATACTGAGTCTTCACCGCAGAAACTATCGCTTTTAAAAGATGAGATGCAGAATATAAGAAAAATTGTTAAAAGTATTTATGAACAACGTGAGAAAAAAGTTTTACTTGCAGCGGTTTCTAAAGCCCGTAGTGGTAACCCTAATCTTGAAAACATGGTTGATGTTGAAAAAAAACTGTATGATTCTGTTTTGAATTTATTGTTAGAAACACGTGAGTCTTTTTTGAATCAAGAAAAAAAAGATGAGGAAAAAAAGGAGGAACAAGAGGAGGAGTTTTCAAAGGGAGATAACATATCATCTCTTGACATAGCCGAGGGTGGAAAAGAAGAAAAAAAAATGAAACCCTCTATGGGTAATGTTAACCCGGTGGTTAGGGTTAAAAAAGATATACCTGAGTTTATTGGTACAGATGAAAAAAAGTATAAACTTAGGGTTAATGATATTGTTTCTCTCCCTAATGATATAGGTGGGTTGTTGTTGAAACGTGGTGTTGTTGAGAAAGTAGAGTTAGGATGAAATTTTTTTAGTTTTGAATTATATTTTCTAAAAACGGTTTTAACTTGTTTTTGTAAATATTATCCCATACATGGTTATGTATCACGTTCCTATACATTTTATGGGTTTTTAATGTGTTTATAAACTTTAAAAGTTTTTCAGCGATCTCCATGGGTTTTTCATCTAGTTTGAAGTAGCAGACGTTTTTACTACCTATGGTTTTAAAAGGTGGTATATCTGAGCATACAATAGGTAGCTTTATCATTCCTGCTTCTAAGAGCGGTATACCGAAACCTTCTTGTTTACTAGGCATGAATAAAACATCTGAGATTTGATATAAATCCCTCATAGTTATACGGTTTGCTGTTATTTTTTCACCAGTTTTAAAACGGTATTCTGCTACGATTATAACATATTTATTGAGTTTCAATGTCTCTATTAGTTTTTTTATTTTATGAACATAGTTTATATTCTTTTTTTCATGTGGATCATATGCACCAGTTAACAGTAGTTTAGCTTTTACTCCTTTTTCATGTAATGCTTTTATAACATGTATAGATGATTCAATGTTTTTCCTAGGATGTAAACGTGAGGGATGCACAAGGATTAAATCAGCGTTGAATAGATCATTCTCTTGTATAAGACGTACAGTGTTTCTATCTAAACGGAAAAAACGAATAGGGTCTATACCGTTTGGTATAACAGTTAACTCATATTGGGTGTTATATAGTTTTTTAAACTCTTCTGCTCTGCTCTCTGAAATGGTAACATAAAAAACATTTGAGTTATAATGTTTTAGAATCACCCATGGTTCCTTGTCAAATTTTTTATCGTAATTCTTGTAGAAATAAGGTGAGTCATGATTCCAGCTTACTACTTTTATAATATTGTCATCAGCTATTTTATGTAAAGCCATTGTAAGCGGTAGGTTATAAGGCATTGTAAACACGTTATGCACTATCAGTATATCCATATCTTTAAGGGTTTTAGTGAAATATTTATAGATTTGATTAGAAACCTTTCTTATCACATTTAGGTTTTTTACAGCATCCTCCTGCAACGATAGTATCCTATTATTACGTGATGAAAGCAAAGGATTAATTTCAATCTCATAATCATTTGTGAACTGTTTACCGTCACCAGCGATGATTTTAACCAGATGATAATACCGGTGGAAGAGAGACGCCTGCTGACGAACGATTTCTTCAACGCCACCTACAACAGGTGGACAGGTATAATGAAGAACTGCGATATTCAACAAAAAAACCTCCTTCTTTTTTTTATTAACATTCTATGTTTTTAAAAAGTTTCTATAACTGAAAGTAGTTTTTTCTCTAATACTTCATATGAAAAAAACTCTTTCGCTACTCTAAAATTATGGTTAACCATCGCCTCCTGGTAACCAGAGTCAGTTAATACTTTCTCTATTCTTTCAACAACATCAGATGTAACCATGTCATCGAAAGAGATAACATCAAAACCCCGAGGTTCAATATCCATTACATACACTGCATACCTGTTCACAACAATAGGTTTTTTATAATAAATAGCTTCAAGAAAAGCATTACCGAATCCTTCAATGTCACTAGGATACGTTATCAGATCAGCAGAATTGTATACATCAGCCAATGTAAATTTTTTCTCCGAAGATTGATTGCTACCTATTAGCTGTCCAAGCATAACAATCTTTACATTCATACGCTTTGCATACTCTATTATATGTCTACTATAGCTATCCCCTTCATCCCCTGACGCATGTGAAACAACAAGAATAGGGTTGAAATCTTTAAGATTCTGAACGATTTCAATAGACCTCTCTATCCTTTTCCTAGGTACTATCCGTGTGGGTTGCAATACAAGGACACCATCCTCATCTAAACCAATAAATTTTTTCAACTCTATATCTTTCTCTAACGACACCTGGTTTTCCTCAGCGAAATTATACACATTAGGGATAACAACATTTGAAATACCAAGACGGTAACTTAGTTCTTTAGAAGCAATAGAGTTAATAACAACATGTTTCACAGATGGTAAATCCGGTGGAAAAGCCATACGGAGGTAATCGTAGCAGCTGTTAATAAAAAAACGTTTACGCTCCCAATAAAAATCATGATGATGAGCAATTGTTTTAATACCAGTCTCAGCGATAAACTCTGTCAACGCAAGACCCAATGGGATATTCATAGGGATACTCAAAGCATTCTCCGTAATAACTAAGTCAATATTAAAACGGTTATAGAACTCATAAAGACTTGATTTCAAATCTTCTTTGATATCATGGATGAGACTAGATACCTCCGGCCGCCTCCTAAGTTCAGAAAACAAAGAATCATTAATCCTTTTAATAAAAGGATGTTCAAAATGCGCTTTTTCGACTTTAAAAGACTTATCTAAACCTCTATCAACCTCCCCAGCAAAATAAAAACAGTTGAAACCATTACGTTCCAAAACCGTTGCCCATTTCTCAATCTCTAAAGATACACCATCAGTACCAGCAATCCTAGTAGAGATAAAACCAATGTTTTCAACGCCTGTTCTCCTCACCATAAACCACTTTCATACCAATAATACAAAACAGTTTTATTAAAAATTCTATCAAAAAACCCCCTCATTTGTTTCTTCATCTTTTTTTTGTTCTTAAAAAATATAGTCCATATCAAAAATTTTTTTTTATTTTTTCAAATCCTGCAGAGTTTTTCTCCAATCCAGGACTTCTCTACATTTACCACAGTAACCATTATATGTTTCATAGTCGAATTTACTCATTTTTTTACCACAATATTTACATCTATATTCTTCTACCAAGTTTCTCCTCAAAAATAGGTTAAACATGTAACAAGTTTATAAAACCTTACATACACACACGATATCTTTTTCTTTTTTTTATCATACATGTTACTAAAAAGTTTTTTCTAACATAACAATATTAAACTACCTTTCTCTTTTATACCCTGTTAAAGAAGGTGAAAAAAAGATAAAAAAATGAAAAAAAACCATAAAAACGCTATAGTTGTTTCATTAAACGAAGACATCTCAGAAACATTAGAGTTAGCTCTCTCTCTAGGATACAAAACAGTAAAAACATTTTTTCAACTAAGAGATAAACCAGATGTAAACAGCTACATAGGTAGCGGTAAAGTTGAAGAAATCAAAGAATTCATTGAAAACTCTAATGATGATATCGACTTAGTCATAATAAACGGTGAAATTAAACCTTCTCAATGGTTCATACTTGAAAAAGAATTAAATATAGACGTATATGATAGAGTTAGACTTATACTAGCTATTTTTGAACAACGCGCTGACCGTAGAGAAGCTAGACTACAGGTTAAACTCGCTCAGTTACAATACGAACGACCTTTTGTCCGTGAACTTATACATCGAGCTAGAGCTGGTGAACACCCGGGTTTCATGGCTGGTGGGGAATACCAAGTTGATGACTACTACGAGATGATTAAAAAACAGATGAAAAAAATCAAAAACGAACTTGAGAGTATACGTGGAGAACGTGAACTACGTAGAAGACATAGACACACTGGTGGGTTCTACCTGGTTTCTCTAGCTGGTTACACAAACGCTGGTAAAAGTAGTTTACTCAACCTACTATCTAATGAAAAAGTCAAAGTCGAAGGTAAACTATTCTCCACGCTTTCTACAACCACACGTAAAATAAAAAACAAGGATCTACCTATCCTATTAACAGACACTGTAGGTTTCATACAAGATTTACCAGCGTTTATCATCAATGCGTTTCATTCTACATTAGAAGAAATAGAAGTCGCTGATGTTGTAATACTTATCGTTGACATAAGCGAAAACATAGATACTATGGTGAAGAAACTCAAAGTCTCTTTAGATGAGTTAATAGATTTAGATGTAAACTCACCAATTATTATTGCTTTAAACAAAACTGATTTACTCTCTCAACAGGAGTTGTTAAAAAAAATAGAACATATACAAAAACTTGGGATAGTTAACGATAAAAAAATGATCCCTGTCTCCGCTAAAACAGGTTACAATATCAACATGTTATTAGAAACCATATACAATGTTCTACCTCATCTCATAGGTTTCAAAATTAAACTACCAGTTAACAATGAAACACAATCTTTTATCTCATGGATCTATGAAAAAACCCGTGTGCATGAGGTTTCATATAACGATTTTGTGACGATCTCTGGTGAATGCAACATTAGAATCCATGGGATTATTTGTTCTAAATGTAAAGAATTTAAAGGCTTAGTTATACAATAAAAAATTTTTTTTGAGTCTGACTTTTTTACATTTTGCTATTTTCACAAAAAAGTTTTATATAATGTTATCAACAGAAAAACTACCACGTTAGTTATTGTCAAGCAATATACTGATGTGGTATGGTAAAGATGGAGAGAAGGATTAAAAGAACCATGTTAACAGTAGCAATATTTCTATTAGCACAGATAATAGTAGTAACTTTAAACGTTAACGCGATGCAGGTCACTCAGGGAAATAATGGAAAACATTTTTTAATAGTCGATAAAAACAATGAAAACTGTTATAAAACCATACAGGAAGCAATAGATAATGTATCAACTAACTCAACCATATACATTAAAAAAGGAGAATACTCTGAGGTACTTTATATTAAAAAAACTATAACCCTTATTGGTGAGGATAGGGATGCTACTCTAATAAAACCGGTTTCAGGTAAGAACAAATACGCTATCTATATAGGGGTTTTAGGGGTCACTATTGAAAACCTAAGTATTATAAATAAAGCCCCTGGCCTCTACACCACAGGTTTAAGAATAGCAGCATCAAACACTAAAATATATAATTGCAACATCTACAATACACCCATAGGTATAACAATATGGACATCGAACAATAGTATAGAAAACTGTAAATTCTGGAACTGCAAAGACGAAGGAATAGCACTCGTTGGAAGTAGTTACTCAAAATGTGAAAACAACAGAATAATAAACTGCACCTTTTACGAAAACACTGATGGTATAGAACTACAATACGCCTCACATAACATTATCAGTAGATGCATGTTTTTCAACAACACACATAGTGGAATAGACGCAATAGCTAAATTAAACAATGACAACACTATCTCCAACTGTAAAATCTACAACAACGTAGCATATGGAATCTATCTATCTGACGCATCAAACAACAAAATAATAAACTGCGTACTCTCAAACAACCCTGATGGAAACCTCAACATAGATAAAAACTCTAACAACAACCAAATAATAACCAATAACAATATCATCGAGGAAAAAAACCATGAAACCATGAACAACGGAATAAATAAAAAAACATCAAAAAGAAACATACTACTAAACTTTTTCACCAACATATACAAAACACAATTCAATAGAATCAATAAAATTTTTGAAATACTTAATTTTTAAAGAAAAGTATAAGTTCTAATAATTTATTCAACTTTTTTGGAACTAGGAGAAAGAAAAAAAGGGATAAAATATGAGTAAAGATAAAATCAACATTAAACTTGAAGTATGCAGAGATAACACTTCAGGTAAACTAACTATTATGGCGCATTTCGATGCAAAAGCACCAAATGTGATAATAGATAAAAACGGGTATTCCTGGATGCCCACTATAGAAGAAAAAAATCTGTTAACCGAGGCATTTGAACTCATAACACCCATCTCGTATACAAAACCATCAACATCAAATACCTACAACACCATAAAAGAAGAAAAACCAACACCTGAACCAGCGATACGTGAAGAAACACCTACCTCTTTAGAAACTGAACCAAAAACAGAAGAAAAACCTATCAATAACAATGATATGCCACCTCTGGAGAAAACAAATGATGAACCTGTAGTATTTGAAGTCACAGAAGAAAAAATAGAAAAAGATATCGATGAAAAACTAGGACAGGAAGCATCAAAAACCACAGGTTCAGAAACAACTACAACAAAAGAAAAAGAAGAAGGGGGAGAGGAAAAAATCATAGTCGAAGCAGATTCAGAAGCAATCGAAGCAGCATTAAAAAAACATATTGAAAAAGATAAAGACGACTCATTTGTTGAGGTAGATGAACAAACCATTATTGATAAGGTTTTAAATCAAAAAAAGAAAGGTAAATGGAGACGTTAAAAAAAACCATTTATTTTTCTCCTGTTTCTTTTACATCCTTCTTTTTCTCTTTAACTTCAAAAAGATTACCTGAAAAATCTTTTATAAATAACAAAGTTTTTCCATTTCTCTCTATAAACAAGGGTTTGACACCATACATTCTGCAGTGTTTTACAAAATCCTCCTGGTTATCAACCTCTATACATACGTGTTCAAAACCATGATCTAAAGGTTTTTTTGTTATAAAAATTTCAAATACTATATCTCTGTTTCCAAACACATATGCCTGTACTTGTTCCTCGACGTTAAATATTTGTTTCGATAAAACCTTAGTTAACGTAAATGTTTTCAATAATTCCAGTTCTAAAACTTTTTTATAAAAAACCATTGTTTTTTCTACGTTATTGCATTGTAATGCAACATGTTTCAATGACATTTTTTTTCTCAGAGGTAACATCCCTCCTCTTCTTAATTTTGTAAAATTTTTTTTGAAGTCCACCTTACCGCAACAATAGGTATAAGAGATTTTGTTTTAAAATCAATGGGAAAAAAGAAGAAAGTTTTTTCTAGACAAGTTTTAATTTTGTACTTAGTTTCTCATAAGCACTCAATATTTTATCTAAATCCTCACGGGTCATACCCGCGTTCATTTGATTCCTAATCCTTGCTTTGTCTCTCGCTACCATTGGAAACACAATAGCTAACGCGAAAATCCCTTCTTTGTAAAGGTTCTCAGCTAATTCTTTAGCTTTTTTACTGTCACCGACTATAGCTGGTATTATAGGCGTCTGACTGTAACCTGTGTCGAAACCAAGGCTTTCAATTTCTTTTTTGAAATACCTTGTGTTATCCCATAGTTTTTTAACCCTCTCTGGTTCTTCTTCTACTACTTCTAAAGCTGCGATATTAGCAGCAGCAACATGTGGCGGAAATGCTGCACTAAGTAACCATGTACGTGCAGTGTTATATGCGAACTTGATTAAACTCTCACTACCAGCCAACATACCACCGAAACTACCAAATGCTTTTGAAAAAGTTCCAACTTGGAAATCTATTTTTTTCTCTAAATCAAACTCTCTACCTATACCATGTCCATCTCCTAGTACTCCTTCACCATGTGCATCATCCACGTAAACCATTGCACCATATTCCTCAGCGAGTTTACAGATTTCATCCATCTTGGCTATGTCACCATCCATACTGAACACGCCATCTGTTAAAATTATGGCTCTACGATAGTTTTTCTTATCAGCATCCTGAAGTACTTTTTCTAACTCACCCATATTTGAATGGCTATAGATTGCTCTATCTGCTTTAGTTAATCTAACTCCATCGATTATACTACCATGGTTTAGTTCATCAGAAATCAAGATATCTCCTTTACCTGCTAGTTGAGGTATAACACCAGCATTCACAGCGAAACCTGTTTGAAAAGTCACAGCATCTTCAGTGTTTTTAAACTCAGCTATTTTCCTATATAGTTTTTGATGTATATCCATAGTACCAGCGATTGACCAATCAGATCCAGCACCTGCACCATATCTCTCTATTGCTTTCATAGCAGCTTCTTTCAACTTAGGATGATTAGCTAAATTCAAATAATTATTAGAAGCTAACATTATACATTCTTTCCCTTCAACATTAACATGTACATCTGATGGACCTAGTAAATCTCTTATAACCCATGTGTATCCTTTTTCCTCTAACTCTTTATATTCTCTCTCTAAAAACTCTGTTTTTTCTTTCATAAAACATCTTCGCCTCCCAAGATAAACCAAATTCTTTTTTTTACTGAAATATAAGGAGAATATTAAAAGTTGTTGGTCTGAATCCGTACTACTCTACTAAGCTTATACCCGATAACTACCATCATATACTCTTTCTCAGCGAACTCATGATCAAGTTGTTTATCACCAGTATCAACACGGATAACCGGAGTAGATATAAGTTTCGAGGGTGTCGAAACAACAATTATATTATCTAAACCAATTCTCTTTATAACCCTTGGACTTAGCTGAAGGTTTCCACGTCCAAGTATGAAACCCTGTGCACCAATAGGACTAAGAATAACCTTAGCCTTAGGATGTTTATCTAAAACCCTCAGTAAACCCTCCTCATTTAAATCCTTACCAACAAGTTTTTTCTTATACACCGCATCAATACCAAGGAGCGTGTTTTCAACACCTATCTTTTTAGCGATATAATCAATAGTCCCGCCTGATCCAAAGATGTACAAATAATCAGGATGCATATTCATCTCATCAGCTATATGCTCAGATAGTTCATCTTTGATTTCATCATCAGAAACAGATTTAAAAACAGTTTTACCAACTTGAACATATGTAGGCTCTATAATACCCTTCGCTACTCCAAAAATACGTATATTCCATTCACCTTTACGATATTTTTCTTCATCGAGATCAAGTATTTCTACATCACCAATTGTTAAACGTTTATTCACAAACTCATGTAACATCTTGGCAGAAGCACTTGTGTTAATACCAAAAACCCCTGAATGCATTTTAACACCAGAGGGTATACCAAGAACCGGTGTTTTATCTTTCACTACTTCAAAGATATCCCTAGCTGTACCATCACCACCGCAGAAAAAAACCAAATCAACATTTTCTTCTAAAAACTTTTTACAAACCTTTTTTGTATCCTCAGCAGTCGTCCCTATTTCACCTGATTTTAAAAAATAAACTATCTTTATATCTTTAACACCTGCTTTTTTAAGTTCATCCTCTCCCATAACACCAGAACAAGTAAACCATTTAACATCCCCTTCATGATGCATACTTAGAAATTCTTTAACAGCCTGTTCAGCTTTAATAGGTGCTACTGGCCTGGCACCAAGTTCTTCTGCTTTTTTTACAACACCATCTGTACCTTTAAGACCTACACGTCCACCCATACCAGCTACGGGGTTAACTATGAAACCTATCTTCGACGTCATAAAAAAACCTTTTGAAACCTCTTCTTTTTAGAAGACTAACAAAAAACCTATATTTAAACACAACACATATGAAGAAAAAAAAATGAAAGATTTTTTTGGAGCTGACATTTAACCAAAAAAATAATTTTTTTGTCAGCCCAAAAATTTTAATTACAACAGAGTTAACAAAAAAACCGTTTTCCCCTATTTTTTTTTATTTTTTCTTTAGATACGGGAGACCAGTTCTTTTATTAACACCAACAGTGTAACCACTGGGGAGATCACATGGTGTACCACTCTTAGGTTTTCTTTTACTAAAGAAATAAATTGTTTGTATTCTCCCACCTTTAAGTTTTACATCTCGCGTATATAATGTCCAACCATCATGAACATATGCCATTTTAAACTCTACCTCCAAGAGATAGAATGTTTATCTTTACATTTAAGTTTTTCTTTTTATATACTTTAAAATACCCTTAGGAATAGGGTTTTATTTTACTTGTTTTTTTAGTCTCTAATCCCTTTGTCAGTGATGGTGAAAACAGCTTCTCCTTCTGGTAGATGAGGTGAATCAATAAGTCTCGCTATCCGTTTAGGACCTTTACTTTTACGTAGGTATATCCTAAAAGTAGCGGTATGACCTACTATATGTCCACCTATCGGCCTGGTAGGGTCACCGAAGAATGCATCTGGTTTAGCAGCTACTTGGTTAGTCACGCATACTACACCATTGTTAAGGTCACTCCATCTAAGGAGGTCATGCATGTGTTTATTCAATTTCTGCTGTCTATCAGCAAGTGCTCCTCTACCGACATACTCAGCACGGAAATGAGCTGTGAGTGAATCCACAACAAGTAAACGCGCTGGTACTTCTTTAGAAAGCTCTCTAACTTTGTCTACAAGAAGCATCTGATGACTAGAATTATACGCTCGGGCGACATGGATTTTAGAAAGTGTTTCATCTGGATCTAAATCGTAGGCTTCAGCCATTTGAATTATACGTTCAGGTCTAAACGTGTTCTCCGTATCGATATAAAACGCATGCCCGTTCAACCCTCCTTTTTCTTCTGGTAACTGTACAACTACGCAGAGTTGATGAGCTATCTGTGTTTTACCGGAGCCATATTCACCAAACAACTCTATAATCGCTTGTGATTCAAAACCTCCACCAAGTAGTTCATCAAATGTTTTTGAACCAGATGTAAGACGACCAATTTTCGCTCTTTTTTCAAGTAATGTTTTACCTGTTTCGAAACCACCTATATCTGCTTGTTTCCTAGCGTTTAATATAATCTTCGAAGCTGTTGATTCACCAATCTCCGCTGCATCAGCTAATTCAGAGGGAGAAGATACAGCTATACTAAGTATATCCACGTATCCGGAATCCCGTAGTTTCTCAGCAGTAGCTGGTCCTACACCAGGTAGTTTGCTAATGTCATCATCATATATGTTGTCTTCCTCCATATAAAACCCCTAACGTTTATACGTAAATCAATAAACATTTATAAAAGTGTGGTATGGTATACTAAAACTATTATATTTAAAATAGGGATATAATGGACATAATGAACGATAATAACGTGGAATATTACCCATGGGGTGGCGAGTTCACAGTATGTTCACCAACAAGTTGCGTTGCAGTAGTACTGTTAAACATTGATTATACTCCCTCCTGTGACAAGGTCGCGATATATGGTCATTTGAAAACCGAAAACATTGGAGTTGAAAAAATAGTTGCAAACGTTATATCAAACCCATATATCCGGTTTTTAATCATCTGCGGAGATGAAATCAGAGGACATAAATCAGGGGGTTCCCTTGTAGCTTTGAATAAAAACGGTATAGATAAAAACAATAGAATCAGAGACGCACCAGGGGCTATACCCTATATTGAAAACTTGAATAGGGAAGCCATTGAACGTTTCCGTTCACAGATAGAAACCATTGATCTTATAGGTATTAAAAATGTTGATAAAATCAATAAAACCATTGATGAATGTATAGAGAAAAAACCTTCGTCCTTTGGGAAACCATATATCGCGGTTAGAATCACTCCAGAAGCAGTAGCGTCTTTTAAAGATAAAAGAGCGTTACATTCAAAAATCATAATAGATTACATGGGTAAAGTTAAAAAAAGAAAAGGGTAGATGAAAAAAATGTTTTCTTTCACTAAAGAACAAAAAACCCTGGAGATATCTGGAGTAAAAATCGGTGGACAACCAGGTATGTACCCTACTGTACTCTTCGGTGGTTTATTCTTTAAAGGTGAACCAGATTTTGAAAACGCAAAAAAACATATACAAAACATGCTAAGTTTAAGTAAAAAAACAGGTAACCCTGGTATACCTGATTTTTTCATCCGCAGAGAAGAACACCTTGAAAGCATCATAGATTTCATCGAAGAAAACCTCCCCACGGGTTATCCTTTCTCTATAGATATCATTGAACCATCATTAAAAATCATTGCCTTAGAAACACTTCATAAACGTAAACTACTACATCGAACGATCTACAACTCAATCCATATCGGAGTCACAGATGAAGAACGTGAAGCTTTACAGAAACATACACCTGAAATGGCTATACTCGTAGCTTTCAACCCTAAAGATAAATCATCTGATGGTAAAATAGAAGTACTATCAAATGGTGCGAATCTCCTGGATAAAGGTTTAATAGACATATCTAAGGAAGTAGGGGTTAAAAAAACCCTTGTAGACACCGCAGCACTTGCACCAGGAGAAAACAGTGGCGCATCTATAGCAGCTATACCCGTGGTGAAAGAAGAATACGGTCTACCTACTGGTTGCGCAATCCATAACGTCGTTGAGAAATCCACATGGCTGAACGAGTTTAAAACAGCACGTAAAACCGTAGATGTTTCTTCTAACATCAACATCCCGTTGTATGGTGGAGACTTCGCAATATACGGCCCTATAGAAAACACAGACCTTGTTTTCCCAGTAATAGCATGGCAGGATATACTAGTTTCCGAGTACACTGAAAACTATTTCGGCGTATCACCTGTTGATTACCATCCACGGAGGAAGTTTTTTTAGATGAAAAAAGTTAAAACAACTGTTATCGGATCGTACCCAGTACAAATAAACAACATGGAACTCATGAAAAAATATTTCAACCAAACAGAAATCTCTTGGGAGAAATATATTAAAAAAGCAGTAGAAGACATGGTCAATGCAGGTATCGACCTTATCTCAGATGGTCAAACAAGAGACCCATTTGTCAACATTTTTTTTAGAAAACTAAAAGGATGTAGAATAAGAGATAGAGCAGAAGTTATAGACAAAATAGAACACGTTGAACCTATAACAGTTGAGGATCAAAAATATGTTAAAACACTGTTACCACCAGGTAAAGAATTAATCGGTCTTCTTACTGGACCATATACGCTCACTAAAACATGCGTTGATCTCTTCTATAACGATGAAAAACAGTTAGCATTTGATTTCGCAGATGCACTACGGAAAGAAGCAAAAATATTACAAAAACATGTACATATGATCGGTATAGATGAACCTTTTTTTTCTATTTCAATACCAGAATACGCACGTGAGCTGATAGTAAAAATCATAAAAGGACTTTCATGCCCTACTAGGTTGCATGTATGCGGTGATGTATCAAACATAGTACCAAAACTTTTAGAAATACCTGTAGATGTTTTATCACATGAATTCAAAGCCTCACCACATCTATTCAATGTATTCAAAGACTATAGTTTCAAACAGCATATATGCCTAGGTTCAGTCCGTTCAGATGACACCAGAGTTGAAACAGCTGAAGAAATAAAAACCCATATCGAAAAAGGAATAGAAACTTTCAATGGTAGAATCAGTCAGATATCACCAGACTGCGGGTTACGGTTGTTACCTAGAAACGTTGCTTTTCAAAAACTTAAAAACCTTGTAAAAGCAAAGGAGGCTATAACTATATGGTAGATAAAGAAATCCCTCTTATTAAAGCAAAAAAAACACCAGAAAAAGACGTAACATTAGATCCTAATGGTTTTTTCGTAATAGAAATCAATAGAGAACGAAAACAAATACATGTTGAATATTATTCAAATGTTTACAAAGACAATAGAATAGTCTCAGGTAAACTAGAGAAGGTTTTCTCAGGGGATAAAGCAGATGCACTATGTGACACTATTACAAAGCACGTCCCACGTCTTTTACCTGAACACTACATGTACATTGGGAGAGAACTTCAAAAAGCACAATATGCACTTGAACAAAACAAAAAATATATCCAAGGCAGCTGCTAAACCTTCTTGATCACTCCTTTTTTGTTTAAATGAAAACTTGTTTCGTTATTCCTCTGTTTTAACTCAACATTATATAATTCAACCATATCACCAGGTTTAAAACCTTGTATCTCTTTTACTTTTTCACCCCATAACGTTACTACTCTGACACCTTCTCTATTCTTTAGTTTAACATTAGTTACAAAACCAAATTCACCATTGTCTCTAAAAAAAGCACGTGTAGGTTGTATTTCAACTATCCTACCAGTTATAGTAGAACAAAGTTGTTTCTCCTCTTCATCTATAGTATTATTTTTATTATCTAAAAGTTTATTTTTTTCATCAGTTAATATTTCAACAGTACCCCATCGACCAACATTTATTTCAACACCGTTTAAACCATTTTTTACATAACCGTTAACTATTTTAACTCTATCCCCTGTTTTTAAAATATTGTTCTCTACTAACTCCACGTTTTTATCCCATAACACCAGCCTGCATACACCTGTCTCATCTGATATCTCAAGATTAACTACCTTACCAGTACTCCCGTTTTTACGGTTGAAACTTTTTGTTTCCGCTATACTATTAACCACCCCAGTAACCGTGCATTCCATACCCACTGTTAAATCAGTGATTTTACATGTGTTACACGTGTTTCTACCGAGCTTATCAACAATCAACCAAGCAATGGTTTCTTCATCAAATAAATCATCATATTCCTTTCGTAGTTTTTTTATTTCTTGTTCAAACTCTTCTTTTGTTTTGAAATCCTTGATTTTCTCATAAAATTCATCTTTTGTTATATGCATCCAAATAAAAGATATAGACTATGAATGTTTAAAACTATTCCTAAAAAAAATATAAAAAAAAGATATTTAGAGTTGGGATGAGAGATCTAAAAATTTTTTAGAACCTTAGCAGTTGCTGTAGCACTGGGAAAAGATTAGGATGTTTTTCAAAGAAAGTATTTAGTAGATCCCATATTTTCACTGTTTTATCTCTACTTTTTGTTATAGATACTTTAAGTGGTTCTGACCAGTCACTCCATTGACCATAGCTGTCATAGGCTTGTACTTTGACATCATAGCTACCTTTACTACTCCAACTATGGCTAGCAGTAACTGTTTCACCAGAAGATACTGGTCCTATGATACTTTGCTCCCCGTCACCCCAGTCGAATGCATAGTATAGTTCATCATTATATGGATCCACTGCTTTAGAAGTATAAGTGTGACTCTCCCCGGTTTTTATACTCGTTGCACCCTCAGGTTTAACAGGTTTACCTGGTGTTTTATCTTTTTCTATATCTACAATGGTATCGTATTTGACTTCTTTGTCATTGTAGATGGCTTTAACGCTAACCCAGTATACACCTGGTTTATCCCATTCTCCTTGTATTGTTTTACCTGTTGCGTCATCATAGATTCCATCTTCATCGAGATCCCAGACATAAGAGATGGGTTCATCGTTTGCTTCTGCTTTTAGTTGAACAGGTACACCCGGGGAGCTGTCTCCTTCATCGTTTTTACTATTCACTGTTATCTTCACGTTTTCCTCTGACGCTGGATACCCACCGATTTTGAGACTCGGGTCACCAAGTAACACCCATTGTTCTACTGTTTTTTCATGTGCTATATCCCATTCATGTGCTCCTTTGAAATGGTTGATGTATTCTGTGAGTGTTTGCTCATATGCTTCTCCAAGGATGTCATGCCCATTTGTGCCATATTGAACGAAAAACTCTGTGGTTATGTAGTTATCAAGTCCTCCAACTGTGCACCATTCACCTAGTATACCATAACCGTATCCTGTGTTACCAATGCATGCTATTGCTCCTCTTTTTGAAAGACGTGTAAACCACCAACTCCAGCATTCAGCAGTAGGGTTACCATAGGAATGCATCATGTGTTTGTTTTTAACATCAAATAATGTTGTTAGCAGTGATACATTGAACATACTATTATGGCATCCACCTACTACTACAACAGGGTTTTTATAATCATTCTCTAGCTTTTCCATTGGGAAAAACGGTGGACCACCAAGGAGATCTATTACTGACAATCCATTGAGGCTGCCAATCTGCCGGTTACCCGGTATACCTGGGTAATGGTTAGCCCATACCGCTGGGCTACCGTGTCCACTGAAGAACGTGAAACCGCTACCTTGGTTTTGTGCATTTATCACATCTTGTTGTCCATACCATGTACCTTTTGAACTCCAAAGTATTACTTTCTGGAAATCACTTGGCATGTAGTAGAGAGCTCCAGCTCTCTCATGTAACAGTTTTTCACCAGTTGTCCATTCACCTTCGTAGTACATTTCTGTATGGTTCCTCCAATCTGAGAAAACAACCGTTCCAGCATTATTTTCAACCCAGACATGTATGTTTGTAACATTACCATATGGCCTTGGATCATAGCTTTTACCTCTGAGGTGTAGTATACCGTTTTTGTATTCAACATTCGCGTAACCCGTATGGTCATTACAGTATGCTTCTTTCTCTGTGGGTTTGTAGAAATAGTCGTCTTTACCTATAACGTCTCCTTCAGATACACTCATGATCTTAGCCACTGGTAGCGCAGGATATTTAGGGTAATCCGCGATGAGTTTGTAGTCATCATGGTTAAACGTTAGTTTTGTATCCTGTGTTTTGTCAAGTGTTACATGTGTTACATCTATTGGCCCAGGGGTCATATCCGCATTAGTACTTTGAGCATAGATTGTGTACTCGCCATTGGGTAAACCATTCGTATTCCATTCAAAGTTTAAATCAATTTGATCAAGGAAACCGTCACCTGATACAACTATCATCTTTTTAAACCAAGAAGGATCAGCAGCACCGTTTTCATAGTGTATAATTTTGTCAACTACGTTCCTCACCTCTCGTGTGTTCCTGCAGGCGAGTCTACCAAGGCAGACATCCGGGTATAGATCTAGTTTATCTTTTTTCCAGCCTTTCCACTCCGCGAAAATACCGTTACCATTGGAATCCCAGTTGTCGAATTCTCCACCTTCCTTGTAGATATCAGCGTAATATAAGTCACATAAGTACCCTGGTTCCCCTGCATTAAGATTAGAGTATCTAACGGGTACACGCCAGTGTTTATCACCATAATTCACGTTATCCCGTGGGTTAGCCCATATCAAAGATTTTAAACCACCAACTAGTAAAACATATTTGACACCCCAGGTTTCAAGTGCATCCTTGATAAAATATTTGATTTTCTCAGGTTTATCAACACCAGAGTACTCATTGTATATTTCTTTTGTTGTTTTAAGAATCGTCCGTACACCATGACTGTTTTTATGCTCAACCAACGGTTGCAGGTCACTTGTAAACTCTGGTGGAGCAATAATAACTAGATCATACTCGCTGGTAGCTGGGAATGGATCACTATTAGGTTTACTATATCTGATAGTTAAGTCTATGTTTTTTGCATACTGTACGGTATCAGTTTTTGGACTGTACCTAACAGGGCACGTGTTTATCGTTAGGAGTGTTTTATGTTCCATGTTTCCATCAAAACCTACACCCACGTTATAAGTAAACCAGTTGTCTGGGAAGAAATCCGGTGAGTTGTATATTGTGTCATCCTTCACAGGTTTTTTAGAAGTAGTTTCCATACTTTTTATAACCGGCTGTGGTGCAGGCTGGATCTTACTAGGTAAAACCATGGTTTCAACGTTTTTCACGTTGCAACTAATACCATCTATTTTTACACCAAAAGGTAATATTATTGTCTCTGTATAAACTGGAAGCATTGGTTTACCACCGTTGAAGATATAGTTATTTGCTTCCTTCACGTTCAAAGTAATATACTCTTGTTTTTCAATGATTTGTGGTTTAGAAAAACCTAACTTTAGAGTTTTGCTCTCAAGTGTTTCACCTGCCTTGGTTCCTATACCCACTGCAGCGTAACTACTAATTAAAAGTAGTACAACTGCAAAATATACTATTTTTTTCATTTTTTTCTATCTCCCCTAAAACATTAGCTCATTTAACAACAGCTAAATCCCCATACATTTTATTATTTATAAAACTTTTTATATATGGGCGGGAGACTATCAGGATAAAAATGTTTTTATAAATCTTTCACTCCCTGATGAGTAAATAGTTTTTTATGCTTATTTTGACAGCATCTATAAGATACTAGAGTTAGTTGTTGATAACTTATAGGATGCTCTTAAAAAAATATTGTTTATGTATATGTTCATGTATAAAATATTTTTTTTAATATAAAAAAACCAGTTTAACATTTTTGGGAAATGAAAAC
>QMTJ01000005.1 GCA_003651045.1 Thermoplasmata archaeon
ATCCATCCTGAACGATATGGTTGGTATGCTCATTCAGCACATTTCCTTGAATATTGCAGTCAAGATCTAAGGGAATCCCTCATAAACAAATTAGGTGTACCAGATAGGAACGTAAGGAGAACAACTCAACCTCTCTGGGGAAAAGTTGACTTTGACGAATCTGGGAAACTGTTAGGAAACTGGTTCCTTCAGGATATAGATCAAAACGTACATCTCGCAGAATGGGATAAACATCTCTCATTTGTATATGATGTGTGGGATCCTCAACCTATACGAGTAGCTGTCGGCGGTTCTCTCAACATACCGGCAACACTATACCAGGTGTATGGAAATATGCCAGATCCGGCTGGTATATCAATTGATGATGGACAAGTTGTTTACAAACTTCAGGGTACCGAGGAATACGGGGAGACCTCTATAAAAGAAACTTTACTGGTAGAGATGATTGATAACGAAACAATCAAGGTAGAAGGATTCAACGGATGGGTTTCAAACCCAGCATTCACTGAAGATGCGAGGTATTACATAAGATAGATGATACATTGCTTAAATCCAGAGTGCCAAAAAGATGTTTGAAAAACCCTGCTTTAGGAAACGATATCCACATGAAGATCAGAATTCGCTGTTTTTGTTGAAAAACTCTCCTCAATTTTTCTCCCTATGAAACTTCTAAATCCTGCTGGGTTCATTTTTATTTTCATAACTTTAAATGTTTAATAGAATATATACAACAGAAGATCGATTTTTCAAATATTTAATTTAGAATGATAGAAATTAAGCAAAATAAATCTATTCTAAGTAATGATCTAGATTTGCGGAAAATTACGTAATCTCTTCAACGCATTGATTTTTTCTTTTTCACCAATTTTTGCTTGTTCAACACCAGACTTTATAATCTCTATAGATTCATCCATTACTTTTCTATCAACTGGAAACGGCACACCATCTTTTCCACCAACTGCAAAACTAAACTTAACCGGGTCCCGCCATGAGGGCTTATCACCATAAACAAGATCAGAAATAAGCGCTAGTGCTCTAACAGTTTTTGGACCAACACCTTTCATACCTAAAAGCTCTTCATAGTTTTTTGGTTGAAACTCATAAATTTCCCGTATTTTATTCCAGTTGATGCTACGAGGCATGTCTAAACATACAACTCTATCATCATGGTGTTGTTTATGACTACTGTTCCATTCATCCAATGTAGTTTGATTACCGACTCTAGTTAAAGATAACCAATCATTCATAAGATGACGAGGATGATCACAAACCAGATCAACACAGGTTTTCTGAGACTCTATACTATCTTTAGAAACCATGTTCAAAACATTACTTTCTTTTCTTTCTCCAATGATTGCATTATGTGGTTCAAAAACAAAGCTATCAATGTTTTCTGAAAACCAATGATACCTACGAGCATAATTTGTATTATTGTTCATACCCTGCTGAATCACAGCCCATTTACCATCCTCGGTAAACAAAAACACATGATGATACAACTCATGTCCATCTTGAACAGCTGTATTATCCACCTTTGCAGCCATACGACTAGAGTACTTTAACTCCTGAACTCTATATGTCGAAATATTATATGTTTCTCCAACTTTCTCAATTTCATCTGGTGTGTTTCTTGAAGTTTTACCTTTACCGCCACAAACAGCAAAACCATGTTCTTCAGGATTTATTGCCTCTTTAATAGCACCACAAGTAACAGTAGTACAGCCGCTAGAATGCCAATCAAAGCCTAACACACATGATAAAGCCTGGAACCAAAAAGGATCGGAAATTCTTCTTAAAAACTCATCTCGTCCGTATTCATAAACAATAACATCAACAATTCCTTTTGATAATTTAACCATTCTTTGAAAAAGCCATTTTGGTGCTTTACCAGGATGCAATGGTAAGTTCGCTACTCCCGTTCTTGGCATATATTACGATAATTCATTAGCATAACAAGTTAAAAATAATTTTTGAAGGGTTAGTGAAAGTATTCCATTGAATCTAATACTTTCAATGACCTCTATTTTACATATATAAACGAGAAATGTTCTACATGGTATTAGATCGACGCTAAGATATGGGGGACATGCCAGCCCCTCAAGCGCTGGCATTTCTGCCACATAACTTATAACCCTTTAGGATAACTCGCATCCCATCCCCCTCCTTTTTTCTTTTTTGAATCGGTGTTTTTTTAACGATGCAACATATATGCCCTATTTAGCTTATGCAACGTCAGCTAACCTCGTTTGATATCTATACTATAGTATACGAGCTACAGGATATAGTTGGGTATCAAGTTGAAAAAATCTATCAATTGTCTCAAAACGAGATATTGATTAGAATAAAAAATATTGAGAGTAGGGAGAAGAAAAATATTTTTGTTAGAAATAGTGAGTTTATCTGTTTAACCAATAGAGAATTGGAGAAACCTATTCGTCCTTCTGCTTTTGCAATGGCCCTTAGGAAGTATCTATCGAATGGTAGGATCACTGGTGTTATACAACACGAGTTTGATAGGATAATAAAAATAAAAGTTGGGAGGAGAGAAGGAGTATACACTGTTGTTTTTGAGTTTTTTTCAAATGGTAATATAATACTTGTTGATCCTGAGGGTAGGATAATAGTTCCGCTTATCCGTCAAACCTGGAAGGATAGAAAGGTTAAAGGAAGAGAACCTTATGTTCCACCGCCTTCGCAGGTTAATCCCTTTGATTTGACATTAAAAGGTTTTACAGAGTTGTTGAGGGGTAGTGATGCTGATCTTGTGCGTACTCTTGCGGTTAATTTGAATTTGAGTGGTGTTATCGCGGAGGAGATATGTGTTCGTGCAGATGTTGATAAAAACATGAGAATACAGGATTTAGATGATGAAACAATCAAAAAAGTATACGTTTCTTTATCAGAGTTTTTGGATTTGTTTAAAAACAAGAAGTTTGAGCCATTGTTTGTAAAGAAAAATGATGAGTTTATTGATATTTTACCTTTTAAATTTGAAAGTTACCATGATGGCGTTAGTTTTGAAAAAACATCTTCTATGATCGAAGGACTTAGTAGGTTTATTGAGGTTAAAAAAGTTGAGAGTAAAAAAGAGGAGACATCTGTTGATAAACTGGTTGGTAAACTTCAACGTCAGCTTGTTCAGCAGGAGGAAAACATTAAAAGGCTGAGGGATCAGATTGAGTTGAAAAAGATTGAGGGGGATCTTATTTATCTTAATTTTCAGGAGGTTGAAAATCTTTTAAATGATGTTAAACGTGTTTTAGAGTTGAAGGATAAAGAGGATGCTGTTAAAAAAATTAGTGAAAAAGGTTTTGTGAAGGTTTTTGATCCGGTGAAGAATCTTTTAATTGTCATTCTTAAAGATACTTCTGGTAAAAGTTTTGAGGTGAAACTTAGTTTTAGGAAATCTGCTTCGGAGAATGCTCAACAGGCTTATGATGAGTTGAAGAAATTTAAACGTAAACTTAAGGGTGCTGAGAAATCTGCTGTTAAAACCAGGTTGGAACTTGATAATGTTTTAAAAAAGAAAAAACTTGAGGAGAAACAAGAAAAACTTGATAAAAAGGTTGAGAAGAAAGAAAAAAAATTCTGGTTTGAACGGTTCCGTTGGTTTATCTCTAGTGATGGTAATGTCGTTGTTGGTGGTCGTGATGCTAAATCTAATGAGTTGGTTGTTAAAAAATACCTGAAAGAAGGGGATCGTTATGTTCATGCTGATGTTCAGGGTGCACCTAGTGTAGTTGTTAAAAGTAGAAATATCCATGATGAAAAAATAGAGGTTTCTGAGAAAACCCTTGAAGAAGCATGTGTTTTTGCAGCATGTTTTAGTAAAGCTTGGAAACAGTTCGCTGAGGCACAGGCGTATTGGGTGCTTCCTGAGCAGGTTAGTAAAACTGCTCAGAGTGGGGAGTTTATCCCACGTGGTGCTTTTGTTATACGTGGTAAACGGAATTATTATAGGTGTAAACTTGAAGTTGCTATTGGAAAAATCATGGTTGATGGTGTTTCAAAGGTTATGTGTGGTCCGGTTAGTGCTGTTAAAAAACATACTGATAAATATGTTGTTTTAGTCCCTGGTGATATGAAAAAACTTGATGCTGCCAAACTCCTCAGTAGGGTTTTTGATGTAAATGTTGATAGTTTGGATCGTGTTTTACCACCTGGTGGTGTTACTTTTGTGGAGATGGTAAGGGTTAAACTATGAAGGTTCTATTTAAAGATCTTAAACATGGTGAAATCAAAATCGTACCTGAAAACCTTGATGACATCTGGCATCTTTATAATATTATAGAAACCGGTGATCTTGTACGTGCTGTTACGTTCCGGAGTGGTGAACAAAAAGATGATGACAAAAAACGTTCTAAAAAAGTTGAGAAGAAACGGATGAAACTAGGTATACGTGTGTCTGAGGTAAAGTTTCATGAGTTCTCTGATAGACTCCGTATACATGGTGTCATTGAGGAGGGTCCTCAGGATCTCGGGAGTTACCATACACTCAATGTTGATGCTGATAAAATGGAACCGTTGAGTATTGTAAAAGAAGAATGGAAAACGTATCAGCTGCAAAGAATTGATGAAGCTGTGAGACTCCGTAATCAACCAGTACTTGTATTTGTATCAATAGATGAAGACATGGCAACTGTTGCTGTTCTCCATCAAAGTGGTGTACAATGGATCGCTGATATAAATTCAAAACGCTCTGGTAAAATGTATGAGAGCAAAGACACGCAAAACGAGTATTTCAATGAAATCCTCTCTATTGTGAAAGCAAATAAAACACAGGATTCACCACTTGTTGTTGTAGGACCAGGTTTCACTAAGGAACACTTTGTGAAATATGGGAGAGAAAAACAACCACAGTTTTTTAAAAAATATTTTGTACATGGAACAGGACACGCTGGCATGAATGGTATCCAGGAGGCTATAAAAACTGGTGTAATAAAGCAGATTAGCAAGGAAAACCGTGTAATATTTGAAACAGAACAAATTGAAAAACTATTTGAAGAAATACGAAAAAATGGACTATGTACATATGGACTAAAAGAGGTTAAAAATGCTCTGTTAAATGGTGCCGTGGAACGTCTACTAATCTCTGATAAAACAGTCAGAACAAAAGAGGGGGAAGAGCTGCTGCAGCTTGCAAAACAAAACAATACAGAGTTCACAATAATCAATACTATACATGAGGCAGGAAAAAAAATAGAAGGACTAGGAGGAATAGCTGCCCTTTTACGCTATAAAACAATATAAAAAAAATAGGACATAGGATTTTTTTTCAAATCCTATCACATCAAACTCTAATATAATTTTTTTATTTCTCTAGTTTTTACCAGGGAAACCCATTGTGTACCAAGTCTGCGTACCTGTGTTATCCTGCGGTAAATCTAATGTTGTCCCATTGTCACCAGGGTTTTCACTCTCAACTATACTCGGGTAGTAATAATCAAATGTAATTTCAAACGTGAAATCATTACCTTTATCCCGGAAATAATTAAGAAGTTTCAAAGGACGTAGAGACAGTTTTTCTCCTTTTTCTACGGTGACATTGACTCCAAAAGTCGCAGTATTTTCACCCTGATATTCCTCTTGAACTTTTTGCTCTGCTTCAATGCTATCATTCACGTTTTCAATGATTTCATCAACTGGTTCACTATTTATATAGAAATCCAAAGTCTCATTTCCTTCACCCTTTGCTGTATGTGTTTTCGATTCTCCACCGGGGGCAGTTATAATAGCAGTTAATGTATCTTCACCTTTATTAAAGAGTAGGCCTTTAGTATAGTCATCCTGCCAGGTAATATGGACATGTACATCTGTTATAACACTACCTGGTGGTGTATTAACAGTTACAGTAAAAGGCTTATCATAAGTTTCTTTAAATTTTACAAACTCTGTTATACTAGATATACTTCCCTCGTCTTTAACCCAGGTAACCTCATATTTTTTTCCTCCTGTAGCTGGTGGTGTTATCTCTTCTTCTTCACTATAGGTATAAAAGATGATTCCAATTGCTGCAACAATTAATACTGCAATAGCTGTGGCTACTATTATTTTATCACTTTTTTTCAAGTTCATAATTTTTCCCCATTCAAAGTTTTTTTATTTATTAAATTCTATTTTTCTATTATTATAAGTATATTTATTCCTTTATTAAGTTTTTCCTTTTTTCCATTGATAAATATATTAAACAAATATATAAAAGTAGATTTTAATATAAAAACTTTTTTATCATAAACTTGAATATTGTGATATTTCTAAAATAATTTATCCCCCCTCTTTACTACTATTAAAAAACCTCTTTTTATAGTACAACTGGGAGAGGAAAACCACATTTCTTACATTTACCCTGTTCTAAACCACTCAAGTTTACATAAAAACCTCTTCGTTCTATACAAACACTCCCGCACTGTGGACAATAAGTATTCTCATAATCACCAACAGGAACGTTACCAAGATAACGATAAAGAACACCAGTTTGTTTAGCGATATCATATGCTCTAAGCATGGTACTCATTGGAGTCCTAGGTACATCTCTCATTTTATAATCAGGATGGAAACGAGAAAAATGAACAGGTGTATCCCTACCTATCTCATTTACAACCCATTTGCAGAAACCCTGTATTTCTTCAGATGAATCGTTATAACCTGGTATAATGAGATAAGTAACCTCTAGGTGAATATTGAGTTCCTTAGCGAGTAAGCAAGTACGGAGAACAGGTTCAAGACGTGCCTTACATATTTTTTTATAGAAATCTTCATTGAATGCTTTAACATCAACATTCATTGCATCAAGAAACGGTGAAATCTCTTTCAATGGATCCTCGGATATATACCCGTTAGTAACATACACAGTATATAAACCATTTTTTTTAGCATACCTTGCAGAGTCAAAAGTAAACTCATACCAAATAGTAGGCTCATTATAAGTATAAGCTACACCACTGCAGTTATATTGTTTAGATAGTTCAACGATGCGTTCAGGTGTCATCTCTTGGATATATGGGAAATCATCTAGGGTAGCTGTCGAAATATTATAGTTTTGACAATGCAGGCATTTAAAATTACAACCTATGGTACCTAGTGAAAAAGCAGATGACCCCGGGTAGAAATGATACAATGGTTTTTTTTCTATAGGATCTGCAGCTATAGATGAGCAAGACCCATAGATTAGAGTATACAATTTACCGTCTTCGTTTTTACGGACATTACAGATTCCCAGTTTATTATTGTTTATTTTACATTTATGCGAACATAAGCTACATTGAACTTTGTTGTCCCCTATGTTCCTCCAGAATTTAGCTTCTTTTTTCATAAACAAAAAAATTTCTTATATAGTATTGAGAAGAGTTAAGACTAGTTAAATTTTACTCATCAATATTCTAAAGGTTTTTTTAGAAGAAAAAAATACTTAAACAGAGGTTGTATAAACCGATTTAGAAAAAAAACTTTGGAGATTACTATATGAAGGTTTTCGTAACTGGTGGCGCAGGTTTCATTGGTAGTCACCTTGTTGATAAACTCATCAGCCAGGGGGATATTGTAACTGTTTATGATAATTTAAGCTCTGGTAGAAAAGAGTTTTTAGAGCAACATATGAGAAATAAAAAATTCACTTTTATAGAAGGTGATCTGTTAGATATAGAATGTGTTAAAAAAAACATTAAAAACCATGATGTAGTGTTTCATATAGCTGCTAATCCTTTTGTACGACTTGGTGAAAAACAAACTCGACTTGATCTTGAGCAGGGTGCAATTGCAACTTATAATGTTTTAGAGTCCATGAGACTTAATGGTGTTAAAAAAATTGTTTTCTCCAGTAGTAGTGTTGTATATGGTGAAACACCACCTATCTCCATCCCTGAAACGTATGGTCCCACGCTTCCCATCTCGTTTTATGGTGCTGGTAAACTCGCTGGTGAAGGGTTAATCAGTGCGTTTTGCGGGACTTTTGGTTTTCAAGCTTGGGTCTTCCGTTTCGCGAATGTAGTCGGTAGCAGAGGGACACATGGTGTTATCGTTGATTTCATTGACAAACTAAAGAGAAACCCTAGAGAACTTGAAATACTAGGTGATGGTAAACAACGGAAACCATATCTACACGTGAGTGACATCGTTGATGGGATGATCTATGGTTTTGAGCATTCCAACGAGCAAGTAAACTTGTTTAACCTTGGTTGTGATAGTAATACAACTGTTACACATATCGCTGAAATGGTTGTAGAGGAAATGGGACTGAAGGATGTTAAATTCAAATACACTGGTGGTAAACGCGGCTGGCCAGGTGATGTACCACGTTTCCAACTCGACACCACCAGGATGAAAAAACTAGGATGGAAACCCCGGTATACCTCTGATGAGGCTGTGAGAAAAGCTATAAGAGAAATACTTGATAACCCTATAACAAAAAATTGAGAAGGTTTTTTTTATGATAATATCAAGATCCCCAGTTAGAATCACCCTCGGTGGTGGAGGAACAGACCTCCCCTCCTATTACTCAAAATATGGGGGTGCACTCATTGCTGCTGCTATTGATAAATATACTCTTGTAACAGCACATACACGTTTCGATGATAAGATAAAACTTAACTATTCGCAGACTGAAATTGTAGACACAGTAGATAACATAAAACATAACATTTTCAGAGAAGCATTAAAACTTTTAAACATTAACAAAGGAATAGAACTAACGTCACTCTCCGATATACCTAGTAGCTCAGGTCTTGGAACATCTGGTAGTTTCACAATAGCACTACTCAATGCTCTTCACACGTACAAAAAAGATTTTGTATCACAAAGGCAACTAGCAGAAGAAGCATGCTACATTGAAATGGATGTCCTTGGAGAACCAATTGGTAAACAAGATCAATACATAAGCGCTTTCGGAGGAATTACATCATTAGTTTTTGATAAAAAAGGAAATGTAACAGTTGAACCTATCAGGATGACAGAAGAAGCAATTGATGAACTACATAACAACATAATACTTTTCTACACAGGTATTCAAAGATCCGCATCAGAAATACTCAAAGAACAAAATGATAAAAGCAGAAAAGATGAAACAAAAACAATAGAAACACTACATGAAATCAAAAAAATCGGCTTGGAAACAAAAAAAGCCTTTGAAAAAGGAGACATCGATAAACTAGGTGAATACCTTGACCTTCATTGGAATATCAAAAAAACACTCTCTCAGAGTATTTCAAACTCGTTCATAGATGAATGTTACAATACCGCCAAGAAAAACGGGGCACTCGGTGGAAAAATAATGGGAGCAGGCGGTGGTGGTTTCTTCATGTTTTACCATAATGGTAACAACCAAGAAAAAACAGCATTTATCAAAACAATGTCAAAAAAAGGACTTAAACGCATGAAATTTAACTTTGATTTTGAAGGAACAAAAATCGTTCTAAACATGAGAAATATCTAAAAAAAATTAAAGAGGATGATTTATGGAAAACAAAAAACAAATTGAACAATACCTAAGTGAGATAAAAAAAATCTGCGACAACATATCACGTGAAGACATAGACAAGGTTATCGAAATCTTGTTTGACACCTGGAAAAAAGGTAAACAGGTTTTCCTCTGCGGAAACGGTGGAAGCGCAGGTACAGCTACACATTTCATGTGTGACCTCTTCAAAGTAACAATTGTAAACGGTAAAAAACGTTTCAAAGTCTTCTGCCTAAATGACAACATCCCACTGATGACAGCTATTATTAACGATGAAGGCTGGGATAACCTGTTCATTGAACAACTTAAAAACCTTTACCAGGAAGGCGATGTAATAATCTGCCTCAGCGTACATGGCGGATCAGGCAAGGATAAAGCAGGTGCATGGTCACAAAACCTATTGAAAGCTATGGACTATGTTAAAAAACATGGTGGTAAAACCATTGGTTTCGCAGGTTTCGATGGAGGCGCTATGAAAAAACTAGCTGATGTCTGTATTGTTGTACCATTTAATGCAACCCCACATGTTGAAGCATTCCACGTAGTACTTCAACATCTTATTGCCTTCCGGCTTAAAGAAAAAATCATAGAATACAACAACAATGAAGAAGATTAATATGAAAAACAAAGCAGTCTTCCTCGACCGTGACGGAGTTATAAACGAGATCATCTACCACCAAGAGATAGGAATCATTGATTCACCCTTCACTGTCGAACAGTTCAAACTTTTACCAAACGTGGGTGAAGCCATCAACAAATTTCATGAACTTGGATTCAAAGTAATAATTGTTTCTAACCAGCCAGGTATAGCAAAAAATCATTTTACAATGAAAGTCTTTGAAGAAATTAGAAATAAGATGAAAAAAGAACTAATGAAAACAAACTCATATGTTGATGCTGAGTACTATTGTTTTCATCACCCAGAAGCTAAACTAAAAGAATACAGAAAAAAATGTAACTGCCGTAAACCCAAACCAGGTATGCTTCTAAAAGCAGCTGAGGAACATGATATTGACTTAATAAATAGTTGGATGATAGGCGACGGTTTAACAGATATACAAGCAGGAACAAATGCTGGTTGTAAAACCATTCTTATCGGCCGTATGAAATGCGACCTCTGCCATATTATGGAAGATATAGGCGTTAAACCAGAGTTTATAACGCCAAATCTATATAAAGCGTCTTTAATTATCGAAAAGGAAGTGAGATAAGTATGACAGAAATATTTCTTGACACTGCAAATATTGACCATATAAAAGAAATACTTGAATGGGGTGTAATACGCGGGGTTACAACCAATCAAAAAATATTTCTCAAAGAAAAAGGCTGTAACTTCGAAGAACAATCAAAAACTATTCTTAAACTAGTAGAACCATACCCCGTTAGCCTTGAAGGACCCAACAACCTTGATGAACTCCTAAAAACAGCACGAGAATACAACACATGGGGAGAAAACGTTGTAATCAAGGTACCAATGCTACCAGATGGAAACGGGTTAAAAGCAGTAAAAATACTTGAATCAGAAGGCATAAAAACAAATGTCACCGCTATGATGAGTGTAAACCAGGCATTCCTCGCAATCACAGCAGGTGCAAGCTACGCCAGCTTGTTCTTCAACAGAATCAGAGACTCCGGCGACAACCCAGTTGAAGTAGTGAAACAATCACGATCTATTATAGATGAAGGAGGTTATAAAACAAAATTAATCGTTGGAAGCATACGGAAACCAGAAGACGTAGTAGAAATAGTCTCAGCAAACCCACACATCATTACAATACCCTACAAAATACTTAAACAGATGCCATATCATGAGCGTACAGTATCAACACTTGAAGAATTCGACAGAGCATGGATAGAATTCAAAAAAGCAGAAAAGAAACAATAAAAAAAACAACCTTTTAAAAAAATTTTTTGATGACACTATGCAAATGGTAATACTCTGCGGAGGACTCGCAACAAGACTAGGAAACCTAGCCAAGAATACTCCCAAATCCATGATAAAAATAGATGGTAAACCATTTCTATGGTACCAGATAGAAAACCTAAAAAAACAAGGTATCAAAAACCTCATCTTATGCGTAGGGCATCTCTCAGAAAAAATAATAGAATACTTCGGAGACGGAACAAAACACGATATAAACATAACATACAGCCATGATGGAGATAAACCATTAGGACCAATAGGAGCACTAAAAAAAGCAGAACCACTACTCCAAGATGTTTTTTTCATCATGTACGGCGACTCATACCTCACAGTCGACTACCTCAAGGTCTATGATTTTTTTAAAAAACATGACAGACTAGGATGCATGGTGGTATATAAAAACAATGATAAATACGATAAAAGCAACCTTATAGTAAAAAACAACATGGTAGTTGAATACAGTAAAGAAAAACAGTCTAGAGACATGATCTATATAGACTACGGCACCAGTATCCTCAGAAAAAAAAGCCTAGAAATAATACCACCCAATACATTCTACACAACAGGAGAGTTTTTCTCAAACCTGATAAAACAAAAACAGCTTTTAGCATACGAGGTAAAGAAGAGATTCTACCATATTGGAAACCCAGAAGCACTCAGAGAATTCAAAGAATACATAAAATCTCAATGAAAATATTGATAAACTGGTTTGTATATTGCTCAGACCCATGAAACTTCTAGCTAAACACTATATCATCGAAGACTCAAAGATAGGAGAAAACACTGTTATCCTCGACTACTGCAACATTTTTGGATGTAAAATAGGCGACCATTGTAAAATCGGTGCATTTGTAGAAATACAAAGAAATGTAACAATAGGAAACAAATGCGCAATAGAACCCTACGCGTTCATACCCTCAGGAGTAACAATAGAAGATGAAGTCTTTATAGGACCACATGTCTGCTTCATAAACGATAAAAAACCACGCGCGGTAAACCCCGGTTGGAAGGTTATACCAACAACAGTGAAAAAAGGTGCATCAATAGGTGCAAACTCCACAATACTCTGCGGCGTCACTATCGGTGAAAAAGCAATGATCGCTGCAGGATCAGTAGTGACAAAAGATGTACCACCTAATACACTTGTATCCGGCAACCCCGCGAAGATAGTTAAAAAAATAGATTGGTGAAAAAAAACATGGAAGATGAGGTTATACCACCTGCAAAACCTATTTTTAATAAGGAAATGGAAGAAGCAGCAATACACGCACTTCGTAATGAACACTTTATCCTTGGTGAAAGCGTACATAAATTCGAAGAAGAATTCGCGAGATACATTGGAACAAAACATGCTGTATCTGTCAGCTCAGGGACAAACGCACTGCATCTAGCACTATTAGCAGCAGATCTTAAACCAGATGATGAAGTAATAACCTCCGCTAGTAGCTATATCGCTACATCAAATAGTATACTACATGCAAATGGTAAACCAGTTTTCTGTGACATCAACAATGAATACCTCCTAGACCCAAGAGAGATACCAAAAAAAATAACCAAAAAAACCCAGGGTATAATGCCTGTACATTTGTATGGGCATCCATGTGACATGGATGAAATAAACGATATAGCTGAGGAACATGACTTGTTTGTTATCGAAGACTGCGCTCAGTCACATGGAGCAGTTTATAAAAACAAGATGACAGGAACATACGGACTTATGGGATGTTTCAGCTTTTACTCCACCAAAAACATGACAGTCTGCGGAGATGGAGGCATGGTCACCACCAATAACGAGGAACTCGCATGGAAAATAAAACTACTACGTAACCATGGACAACATCCAAAAGATGTACACACCATCATTGGTTACACTGCCCGTCTTAACACAGTAAACGCAGCAATAGGAAGAGTACAACTCAAGTATCTACCAAAATGGATCGAAGAACGCAGAGAAATTGCTGAAAAATACTACAAACTACTAAAAGACGTGGAAGAAATAACACTCCCACCACGGGATACAAATACTAAGAAACCATCATACCATCTATTCGAGATTAAAGCACAAAGAAGAGATGAACTACTCAAGTATCTCAGAGAAAACAACATCATCTGTTTAATACATTACCCGACACCCATCCCTTATCAACCAATCTATAAACAACTATTTGACTACAAAGAAGGAATGTTTCCAGAAAGCGAAAAACTATCAAAACAAGCTATGGATCTACCAATATTCCCAGGGCTCAGAGAAGATCAAATAAAATACATATCGGAAAAAATACATGAATTCTATAACAGGTGAAAACACTTTGAAAATAGGAGTTATAGGAGCCGGACGTTGGGGTAAAAAACATATCGATGAATATTCTAAAATGAAAAACGTAGAACTCACATGGGTTTCAGATCTCAACGAAGATACTCTCAGAGACGTTCAAAAACAATACCATATCCCAAATGTTTCAACAGATTACAACAACGTACTTTCATCAGATATCAAAGCTGTAAGTATTTGTACAAGCAATAGAACACATTACGAAATAGCAAAAGCCGCATTGGAAGCAGGAAAACATGTACTAGTTGAAAAACCATTAACAGAGAAAACAAGTGATGCATACAAACTAGTCGACATCGCAAAAGAAAACAAAAAAATACTTGCTGTTGGCCATATCTTCAGATACAACAATGCTATAAACCATGTTAAAAAACTAGTTGAAAACAAGTTCTTCGGAGAACTATACTATCTTAGACTACAATGGACGATACAATGGATGCCCACATTATATCCTGATAAACAACTTGACATAATAGTAGACATGATGCCGCATCTATATGACATAATGAACTACCTCACAGGACTCTGGCCAGAAAAAATCACATGCTTCGCAAAAGCATATATGAAAAAAGACCTTGAAGACACCGCATATATCATCTGTGAACTCCCCAACAACATTATAACCCATTCCGAGATAAGCTGGACACTACCAGAAAAAACTAGGGAAGTAGACATAGTAGGAAGCAAAGCCTGCGCAAAAATACAAGCAGTAACACAAGAGATAACAGTTTTTGAAAAGAGTAACAAGGGTAAACAACTTAACATTAAACCTAATAACACCCTCGGTGATGAACTTAAACATTTCATTAACGCTGTCGAGAAAAAATCTATCATTCCAAACGATGGAATAATTGGTGCAAAAACAGTAGAACTAGTAGAAGCTACCAAAAAATCACTTGAATTAAATAAAACCATAATTGTTTAGAAAAGCATTCATATCCCAAAATCTTCTCTAAAACCTTCTATCTATTTTTAAGATTGCAAAAACGTCACTTTCAAATATGAGATGCATTATTTAATATATTCTAGGTAATCTAGGTAATTAGAAATGTTAAATAGAGAAGAAATATTAGAACTCCTGCATGAAAACAGGAAAGAAATTAAGAGATATGGTGTAAAAAAAATTGGTTTATTTGGTTCATTTATCAGAAATCAACAGAAAAAAGATAGCGATATCGATATTTTAGTAGAATTTAAAAAAGGTAAAAAAACTTTTGATAATTACATGGATCTTAAATTTTTCTTGGAAGATCTTTTCAATCACGATGTAGATCTCGTAATCAAAGATGCTATACGTTTAGAATTAAAAACAAAGATTCTTAGAAGTGTAAGATATGCAACGTGATTATAAAACCTATTTAAAAGATATTATTGAAGCAATCAACAGAATTGAAACCTATACAAAAAATTTAGATTTCGATGAATTTTCAGATAAGAGCCTATATCAAGATGCAATAGTTAGAAATCTTGAAATAATTGGTGAAGCTGTCAAAAATATTCCAAATGATTTAAGGAAAAAAATATCCAAATGTTGAATGGAGGAAAATAGCAGGTCTTAGAGACATACTTGCCCATAGTTATTTTGGTATCGATATCGAAATTGTTTGGGATGTGGTACAAAATAAAATCCCTGAATTAAAAGAACAAATCAACCTAATTTTATCAAAAAAACAGTAAATAGTTTTTTTCTATAAATTTTTATAAACATATAGGATATCTCACAAGTGTGTTAATTTTACCATGAAAATCAGCGTTGTTTTAACTACAAAAAACGAGGAAAAAAACATAGGAGAGCTACTAGAAAGTTTATTACACCAAGAAGAACCATATGAAGTAATAGTAGTAGACTCAGATAGTACTGATAGAACCCAAGAAATCGTCAAAGAATATTCTAAGAAAAAACCTAACATAAAACTACTGATATACCCTGGAAACAGAGCTGAAAGCATGAACTATGGAATCAAAAATGCAACAGGCGATGCAGTTGCATTTATTGGTGGAGATGATATAGCAGACAAAAACTGGATAAAAGAAATAAGAAAAACCATAAAAAATGCTGACATTATCGTAGGAAAACTAGAACCACTTAAAAAACAAAAAATAAAAAACATCGAAAATGTAAAACTATACCACAAGGGAACAAACATAAGCTACCCTGGTACAAACACAACATACAAGAAAGAAATCCTTGATAAACTAAATGGTTTTGATCCATGGTTTTCATCAGCAGAAGACTTAGAAATAAACATACGAGCAATAGACTTAGGATACAAAATCACAGAAAACAAAAAAGCCATAGTATACTACCGGGCAAAAAACAACCTTTTTGCCTTTCTTAAACAAGCATTCTGGTATGGATACGGAAGAAAACTAATAGATTTAAAACATGGAAACATATGGAAAAAACACTCAACTAAAGATATAATAAAAAATCAAACAACCTTCCTAGGAATCATAAGATTAATAATAGGACTCATAGGATACATATACTGCACAATAACAGTTAAAGAATACAAACCAAAAACATAATAATAATTTTATTATACAACAAACCTGTTTATCCTCAACCCGAGTTTTATAGGAGTATAAAAAATAGATGAAGGTTTTAATACTTGGAATAGACGCACTTGAATACAACCGAGTACAAGAATGGGATTTAAAATATCTCAAACAAAAAGAATACGGAAAAACAATCGTACCAATATCAGAAGGATTCGGAGAACCAGTAACATTAGTCGTATGGCCAAGTTTCATAACAGGAACACAACCACAACAAATGGGATTTGATGCGCCAATAATCTACAGACAGCCACTAAAATTCTTCCTAGAGAAAATATACTTCCCACTAACATCAAAAAAACCAAAAAGCGAACACGATCTCTCAATAGAAGAAAAAACAACAATAAAAAACAAAATCATAAGCAGAACAAACTACCTCATGATGAAAATAGGATTAGGGAGATACCCAGAAAGACGAGACATAAAAGTACCAACAATTTTTGATAACAAAAAATACAGAAGTATACACATAAATATACCAGTCTACGATCAAATCTTCACAGCAGAAGACAGAGACAGTGCAAGAAACGGAGTAATAAGAGCAATAACCGATAAAACATTCCGTAAAGAATTCGAAAAAAAACTCTTAGACGAACTAAAAACAGGAAAAGAAAATATATTCAAAATAATAAAACAAAAAAACTGGGACCTCTACATGCAATACTTTTACGTATTGGATGGAATACAACATGTGTTTTACAAAAACAAACTAAAGATCATGGACTACTACATGCAATTCAACAAACTAGTATCAGAAATAACAAAACAACTACCTAAAGACACAATGTTACTCATAATTTCAGACCATGGACAAGAAAACGGGTTACACACAAACTATGGGTACTACAGCTCAAATATAAAACTAGGACTTAAAAACCCAAATATAACAGATTTCAAAAAAATAATAGAAGAAAAAATAGAAAATAAATAGAGGAGATATGATAAAAAAACAAATTTTTGATAGAAATCAATTTTAATATAATGAGGCATATTAACTTGAGTATCTAGGGGTTTTTAATTCTCTATAAACATAAATATTAAGTATCAACAACAGAATTGGACTATAAAAATTAATTGAAGGCATATGAAAAAGGATATATCACCTGATAGACGACGTGCTTTGCTCAAGAAATTGATTAAAGAAAAAGGTTTTGTTAGAATTATTGAAGTGCATAATGGTTTAAGTGCTTTAATAGGGGAACGAGCAAGGGTTAAACAAAAAAATGAGTTTATTGAATATGATGGTCTTTGGGAAAGTAGTTTTACAGATACGGCATCAAAAGGAATGCCAGATGCAGAAATCGTTGGATACGAATCTCGACTTCAAACCATAGATGAAATTTTAAATGTAACATCTAAGCCGCTAGTTGTGGATGGAGATACAGGTGGGTCTCCTTCACAGTTTGAGTTTCTAGTTAAAAAACTTGAGCGGTTAGGGGTATCTGCAGTTATTATAGAAGACAAGGTGTTTCCGAAACGTAATAGTCTAGATCCCTCAGCGAGACAAACTCTAGAGAATCCAGAACGATTTGCCCAAAAAATACAGAGAGGAAATGATGTAAAAATCAGTAATGATTTCATGATTATAGCAAGGATTGAAAGTTTAATAGCTGGCACGGGTTTAGAAGATGCATTAAAACGTGCAGAGAAATACATAAAAGCTGGTGTTGATGGAATCATGATTCATTCTAAAGAAGATACACCTGAAGATGTACTTCTTTTTGCAAAAGAATATGAAAAATTATGTAAAAAAATAGGTAAACGACCTCCTTTGGTCTCCGTACCTACTACATATAATTTAATTACCGATCAAGAGCTTGCGAATCATGGGTTTAATATAATCATACATGCTAATCATCTTCTCAGATCAGCACATAAAGCTATGAAACAAACAGCAGAAACTATACTATTGAATGATCGTAACTTTGAAGCTGAACCATTATGTTCATCGGTCCAAGAAATATTCAAAGAAGTAGGTTTCGAATGGATAAAAGCACAGGATCGAAAATACTCTAAAGAACAAAAAATATCAGTGATTATACCTGCAGCAGGAAAAGATCCAGTGTTCAAAGAGAAACCAAAAGCATTGATCGATATATGTGGAAAAACTATATTAAAAAGACAGCTTGAAAGTATAAGAAAAATAGGTTTACGAAACATAGCAGTGATACGTGGATTCAAAGGAGAAATGATAAACCAGAAAAATATCATCTATTATGAAAACCCTGATTATGAAAAGAAACATAGTCTCCATTCACTATTTACTGCGAGAAAAAGTATGGATAATGGTTTTATACTGATATACTCAGATATACTTTTTAATGAGGAAATCTTGAGATCATTAATGCAAACTGAAGGAGATATTGTGTTAATAGTTGATAACTCATATAGATATCACAAACACGATATAGACAAAAAACTTGATCTAGTAATAAGCAAAACCAAACCATCTTCATATTATAGAACACTACAACCAAGTAAAATGCTGGAGATTAAACGTATAGGTAAAAATATTGAAAAAAAAGATGCTGACTATGAATTCATTGGAATAGCATATTTTTCAGAGAAGGGAGCTGAAATTCTAAAGAAAGTATATGATGACTGTAAAAACAAGAATATTAAAGACAACTTCCATGAAGCAATATCATTCGAAAAAGCAGGTATCACTGATATAATACAAGAGATAATAGATAGAGGATTTACAGTGAATGGGTTGGAAGTGTACAAAGGATGGATAGAAATTCATAATAGAAAAGACAAAGAGATAGCCGAAGAAATGATTTCCACATTGACATAAAAATGGTGTAAAACAAAATGTTAAAATGTGAAGATTTTTTTAAACTTTGTAAGAAATATAATTTCACATTTTTTTCAGGTGTTCCAGATAGTACATTCAAATCTTGGATGAGTTTTCTTGAAAAAAAAGATAAAGAGAAGAAGCTGAGAAATATTGTATGTGCTAACGAGTGTGAAGCTATAGCTATATGTGCAGGTTATCATCTTTCAACAGGAAATATTGGAGTTGCCTATATGCAGAATTCAGGTTTTGGGAAAACAGTAAACCCTCTAACATCTTTATGTGATCCAGCAGTCTACAGTATACCTGTATTACTCATGATTGGATGGCGGGGCGAACCTGGTGTAAAGGATGCATATCAACATCATAAAATGGGCCCAATGACTATCCCATTAGTAGAACTCCTAGATATTCATTATACAATATTATCTGATAAAATCAGAGATGTAGAGAAAACATTAAAAAAAGCTAGAAAGTATATGAAGGAAAATAATAGATCTTATGCTCTTATTATAAGGAAGAATATTTTTGAAAAATTAGAAGAAAAAAAAGATAGTAGTTCTCAAAAACTTTCTCGTGAAATGGCAATCAAAGAAATTTTGAGTTCATTTGATGGGGATGAAATTATTGTTTCAACTACTGGAAAAACATCTCGTGAATTATATGAAAACCGTATTGATAAAGATCTTTGTAAGCATGATTTCTATAATATAGGTGCTATGGGGTGTGCTCAATCAATCGCGTTTAGTATAGCATTAAATCATCCTGAAAAAAAAATCTGGGTTTTTGATGGAGATGGTTCTGTTCTCATGCAGATGGGGGCTCTGGCTACAATTGGTCATTATGCACCGGAAAATCTTTACCATATTATCTTCGATAACCAAGCTCATGATTCGACAGGTGGACAACCTACTAATTCAGATACAGTAGATTTTGACAAAGTAGCGTTAGCATGCAATTATAGATCGGCACACGTTATACAGAAGGCAGAAGATATAAGAAAAACAATTAGTAGACTAAAAAAACAAAAAGGACCCCTTATGATTATTATTAAAGTTAAAAAAGGTTCTAGAGAGAATCTAGGAAGACCATCTATTCCTCCGAAAAAACATAAAGAACTATTTATGAAGCATCTCCAAGGAGATTAAATCTCATGCAAAGAGAATTTTTTGGATTTGACTCTATATATGAATTAGAGAAATTATGTGATGAATTCAATGCTAAAAATGTGTTTTTAGTTACTGGTAAAAATTCGTTTATTCAATCGGGTGCTGAACAAAAAACAAAAGCAATTTTTGAAAAGTTAAAAATTACTCAATTTAATCGATTATCAACGAATCCCGATATAGAGGAAGTTGAAAAAGGAATCAATGTGTTTCGTAAAACCAATCCAGATATAGTTGTAGCGATTGGTGGAGGTAGCACGATTGATGTTGCTAAATCGATTAATGCATTAGCAGTGCATGACAAAAAACCAGTTCTTTATCTAAAAGGTGAAAAACATTTAAAAAAAACAGGTAAACCTCTTATTGCAGTTCCAACTACAGCAGGTACAGGGAGTGAAGCGACAAGTTTTGCTACTATTTACATTGAAAAAGAAAAAAATTCGTTAGATGGTAAAAAACTAACATTACCAACAGTAGCAATAATTGATCCTTCTTTAACAGAATCTATGCCTAAATACATAACGGCATCAACTGGATTAGATGCTTTATGTCAAGGAATCGAATCGTTATGGTCTGTTAACTCTACATATGAATCAAGGAAATATGCTAAAACTGCCATAGAATTAGCGTTTAACAATCTGGAGAAAGCTGTAAACAATCCTGATAAGGAGACAAGAATGAACATGGCAAAAGCAGCTAATTTATCAGGTAAAGCTATCAATATTTCAAAAACCACTGCGTGTCATTCTATATCATATCCAATTACATCTTACTTCGGTATCGCACATGGTCATGCAGTAGCGGTTACCATGCCAGAAATCATCAAATTTAACTCTCGTGTTTCTCAATCAAATTGTAATGATAGGAGAGGAGTTGATTTTGTTAAAAAAAGATTGAAAGAAATTTTCAAACTATTTGACTGTGAAAATGAGTATGACACGGGAAATAGATTCAAGGAGTTAATGAAGAATATAGGA
>QMTJ01000006.1 GCA_003651045.1 Thermoplasmata archaeon
ATCAAGATCTTCACTGAATCTATTAAGGTTATAAAATTTATAAAGCGCGGTTCCACCCTTAAATGCCAAAGAACGTCTATCATCTGATAAAGCAAATAACAAAAGCTCGAGGAGATAATCTTTTTCCGCATTCCTAACCGTTAAATGTTTTGTTTCAGCGATCCTTGTAAGCTCTATTCTTGATATCATTATACAACCCCGATATTAACAATAACTCCCCATTTTTTATCATTTGTTCCAGTTAAAGGACGAGAAGCATCAAGTGGTATCATGGTTCTATATGTTTGTTTTTTTAGTCTTGTTACTTGGTCACAGCCGAGAGATTCAAGCATCCAACCAAAACGTTTCGATAGAGCAAAATTCTTTGTTCGGAGGACATAATCCACGATTTTCTTGGTAGAAAGTTTTTTAATGTTTTCTTTCAGGAGGAAATATATCTCAGCTGTTGATATTTTTTTAAGTAAAACACCATCTATCAAAGCTTTTTCTGGTTCTGCCATAAAAACTTCAAAATTTTGTATTTTGATTTTTGAAAAACCAAAAAACCATGCTGGTTGAATTTTTTCAAAAACAATAGTTGTGTTCATTATTTGTATATTTTCACGACTTTTTGAACGAGTAGTTATAACAGATATTTTATTTGGTATTTGCTCAGTTAAATTATGATAACGAAATGCAGCCCACAGCGAGATATAACTTGGCCATATTATCCTCGAAGCGATTATTAGAGGGTCTTCTTGCACAGTATAAACATTCCTCTGAATTTGTTTTACGATACCTCTATTTTTTAATCTGTTAAGATGCATTTTAGCATAGATTTTATCATTATTAATAACATTTGCAAAAGTATCAATATTGAAGGTAGGATATTCTTGAAGTTTTTTAATTAGTTGCAGAGTTTCCATGGTAGTATATTATACCCCCCATCATTAATAAATTTTTCTATGCATAGGTAATCAAAATTGATTACTTACAAGCTAAAAATTTTACAAAACATTTTGTTCAATTAAAAGAAAACAGTTCAAAAAAACATACTTTTACTTTTTCTACAGTCCATATCTTAAGATAAATCTTAATCCCAGCAGACTCGTACCTTCTTACTCCTGTTGTTTCCATTATTGCTCTTTCTCTCTAAATCTGTTTCCCCCCTATAAGATCCACTTGACTATCCAGCAAATAAAAAAATAATCATTGATCACATTAAAAGAAATTTTTTTTTAGGTTTTATCTAACCCTCCCAATCCTTCTTTATCATATGCTTTATCCGCAGGATGCCAGTCAAGATTAAACCATAGATTCATCCACCATAGTTTTTTAATCTGACTACCATAAATTATCTTTGGAAATTTTTTTAGCAAAGGATACTTCAACCCTACCCATTTATCCCAGTAATTCCCATCCCAACGATTCCCATATGATATTATAAATCTTGCATCCTCTTTGTTTCCTATAAAATTATTATCATATATCTCATTGTAATTTGATCCTATGATAAACAAACCAAAATAGATGTTAGAATAGAAAGTATTGTACTTTATGATGTTATATTCACAGTTTGCTTCCTCCTGAAAAGATTGCGGTGGAGTAACGCTTGAATTCACAAAACCTATACCAAACGGAGAGTAAGATATATTGTTATTTTGGATGATGTTACTGTTAGATTCTTGAAGTTTTATCCCGAAATCAGTAACATTGTTAATCCTGTTGTTTATGATAACATTTTCATCTGAGAAGAACAGCTCTACACCATCTGTTGACTTTGAGATAGTCAAGTTAGATATTATACAACCTCTACAATTCACGAGTATAACCTCACCAGCATCCTTAGGCACCGTTATTCCAATACAGTTTTTGTAATAATAAACAGGTTTCCTATTTACAGTATTAGTAGTATCAATATCATGACTTAGCATAGATATAGAAGATCCTCCTAGAGATATGCTAGAGTTAAACATTGAATTATTCCGTAGGAAATTGTCTTTTCCAGTAAGAGAGATCCCATCATAAAATGCATAGAATACATTGTTTCTAATAATGTTATCATCTGAATACTCAGTCCATATCCCATAGTTTGTATCCTCACATATAACATTCTCTATAACATTTCTATCTGAGAAATGTATCCTTATCGCAGCATTCCACAGATACTCTTCAGAATTCCCTATACCTGTATTTCTAACTGTAAAGTTACAAAACGTTACATTATTCGCAATGATTTTTACTCCATCCCCCTGCTTATCAGCATCAATGATTGTAGAATATTTATCCTCACCCATAAGTTTCACAGATTTATCCACTATGATATTTTCATGATATACACCTTTGTAGACAAAAACCGTATCTCCATCGCTAGCATTTTCAACGGCATCCTGGATATATGTATAGTTTCCAGGTTCACCACCCCCAACATATAATGTTTTACCTAATACTTTACTTTCCGAGATCGATGTCGAATTCTCAATAAAGCATATCACTACGAGAAACATGAACAAGATAATATAAGGAGATATTTTTGACATTATTTTTATAATTTTATTTCTAGTATTTAAGTATTTATCGTTTTATAGTCAAAAAAAATATTTTGTAAGTAATTTTAGCAGGAATCAAGAAAATCTCCTTTGAAATGTAAACTCTATATTGAAAGGAGCTTGGTCGACAATTCATCTTTAGAAAACTATTAAAACAAGTTGCTGTTACTTCTCAAACTATATGCCAGCAGTAGTAGATAAAGAAAAATGTACAGGATGCGGGACATGCGCTGAAGCATGCCCAGTAGACGCAATAAAAGTAGAAGATAAGGCAGAGATTGACGCAGAAACATGTATAGAATGTGGAACCTGCGTTGATGAATGCCCAGAAAACGCGATTTCTCTTTAAAACAAAGTCATATTTAACCGTTTGTCCTCCAATATTTATTCCCTTTTGGAGGATAACCCTCTTTTTCATTTTTTAGTTTTTTTGAACCTTCTGACAGAGCATTACCAATTCAGGAGGGCACTCCTCTAGTCTACCAGATTCAACAAATCTCTTAAATCTTTCAAGCCAAAAAGGTGTGATTTCACATCGATTAATCATTTCAACAAATTTGATTATAATATCCATAGTAGTAGGATCTAAAATATGTTCCATCTCACAAGCATCTTTTTCAGCTACCTGTTTATCAACACCAAGCAGGATGAGAAACTCTTTTAAAGCCTGATGTTTCTTTTTTGTACGTATAGCAAGATTCCTCCCACGAGATGTAAGGGTTACACCACTATATTTTTCATAGTTGATATACCCTTCACTATCCAGTTTCTGAAAGATTTCAGTAACACTAGCAGGTTTAATGTTTAATGCAGAAGCTATATCATTTGTATGAACACGTTTCCCTCGTTTCTGAAGATCATACACAAGTTCTACATAATCCTCAATGGTTTTTCTCTTCAAAACCAACTCACACTCCTAACAATATAATCTTAAGTATCCCTCCAACTGTTATGGCTGTAGCTATCATGATCATTGTAGATTTTATCATATCTCTTAAACCAAGTTCTTTGATAAGAACTGCAAAGGTAGCTACGCAGGGGAAATATATCGTGAGCATGGTTACAGCGATAACAAGCTGCAACGGGTTCATACCAAGTGGAAGTAATATACCAACTGCTAGATCCTTCCTCAGAAAACCCATTATAAGCGCAATACTTGCACCCCCCGGGAGACCAAATACCGTTTCTGTAACCGGGGAAAACACGTTGCCAAGCCACTGAAGTACACCAGCAGCATACAGCACGTTTACCACAAATACTCCAAGGAATAAAAATGGTATAGCTTCACGTAAAAACCAGCGGACTCGCATCCATGTTTTTTTAGCCACGGCCTTCATGCTAGGGCGATGATAAGGTGGTATTTCAAGGAATATCTCAGGGCTTTCCCCTTTAACAAATCTATTTAGAATTAATCCCATAATTATGTATAGAACGCCTAGTGTGAAAAAAACCATTAATATATATCGCATACCATAGGTTCCAAGGGCACCAAAAACCATAGCGGTCTGAGCCATACATGGAATAGCAATAGCCAACAATGTTGCAGAGATGAAACGTTGCTTTCTTGTTTCTAATGTTCTCGTTGCAAGAGCACCAGGAACATTACAACCCAGACCAAGAAAAACTGGTACAATACCGTGACCATGCATACCAAGTTTATGGAAAACATTATCTACAAGAGTAGCAAGCCTCGGAAGATAACCGCTGTCCTCTAGTATGGATAAGGTGAAGTAGAATGCTATAATATACGGTAATACTGCTCCTATTGGTACATATAAACCTGTTGTGAGTAACCCCATTGACTGCATGAAGTCTATATCACCGTTGATGAGTTGACCTATAAGTATGTCATGTAAAACTCCTGAACCAAGTAAGGTACTGAACTTCATTATAGCTGGTTTGTACCAGCTATAGAAGATCGGGTCAAAAATATAGGTGATCAAGTTTTCCCCAATGAGACGTACAACCCAGAAGGAGAAGAGTATTATAACTGCTGCTATTGGTATACCTGTAAAAGGTTTTATAGTCGCATCTGCTATACGGTCGACAATGGTGTGATGTCGATGTTCAAACTGTTCAACTTTTTTTACAATGGAACCAATTTCTATCCATCTTGCTTCATCACTTGTTGGTTTAATATATTCTGGTGATCGTGCTTCTTTTACCCGTGAAACCAATGTTTTGATTCCTTCACCAGTTATTGCAACAGTTGGAACAACAGGTACACCCAATATTTTTTCTAGCTTTTTTTCATCAATATGTATACCAAGATGTTTGGTTTCATCCCATAGGTTTAACGCGATAATAACAGGTTTATCTTTTTCAAGGAGTTGTAATGTTAGATATAGATTTCTTTCAAGGTTTGTTGCGTCGACAACGTTAATGATGACATCAGCGTCTTCAAACATCTTTGCTGCGACTTCTTCAGCTTTGTTTGTGGGATCAAGAGAGTATGTCCCTGGTGCGTCGATGATTTCTACTTTTTCTCCGTTTATTCTCATTTTTCCTTTTGAAAAATCAACGGTGGTTCCAGGGTAATTAGAGGCTATAACATTGGCGCCAGTTAAACGAGAGAATACTACGCTTTTTCCGACATTAGGGTTTCCCATGAGAACGATTTTTTTTATCTCATATCACCTCTACGAGGATTTTTTGTGCCATACCTCGTCCAAGAGTCATTTGATAACCGCTAATGGTGATGGTAACTGGTCCTCTGAAGGGTTGTCGTGAAACAATTTTGATTGTTTGTCCTTCTCTGATTCCCATTACATGTAGTTTCCTTTGGAATCCATGTCCTCCTTCTATTGCTATTATTTTTGCTCTTACGTTTACTGGTAACTGTGTTAATGGAAGTATTTTTTTCTCCATACAACAAAAACCCCGTTTTTTAGGTATGCCTAAACATCGGAGGGTATCCATCCTCACATATATAATAATTCTGGTATACCTAAATCTCCTAAAGGGGGAAAATATAAAAAAGAGGTTTTATGCAATAGTTACATCTTCACAGAGATAAACATCCTGAATAGCGTTTAAAAGTTTAATACCCTCCTCCATGGGTTTCTGAAAGGCTTTTCTACCGGATATAAGACCCATACCACCCGCGCGTTTATTAATAACGGCAGTACGTACAGCCTGAGCAAAATCATCAGCACCAGATGGTCCACCAGAGTTAATAAGACCAACCCGGCCCATATAACAGTTAGCAATCTGGTATCTCGTTAGGTCTATCGGATGCTCTGAACAAAGCATACTATACGCTCGTTCATCCATTTTACCATATTTCACACCATCACGATTAAGAGCGATATATCCACCATTAAGTGTCGGGAGTTTCTGCTTCACTATATCTGCTTCAATCGTAACACCAAGATGATTAGCCTGACCTGTTAAATCAGCAGAAGAATGATAATCTTTATCCCCAACTTTAAAAGCAGGATTCCTCAGATAACACCACAAAACCGTCGCCATACCAAGCTCATGAGCATAACTAAACGCTTTACTCACCTCTTGAATCTGCCGGTTTGATTCTTCTGAACCAAAATAAATAGTACAACCAACTGCAGCAGCACCCATCTTCCACGCTTGATCAACACTTGCAAACATAATCTGATCAAACTTATTAGGATAACTGAGAAGCTCATTATGATTAATCTTCACAATAAAAGGTATCTTATGAGCATACTTACGAGCAACAGCACCAAGTACCCCCAGAGTAGAAGCAACAGCGTTACAACCACCTTTAATCGCTAACTCAATAATCTTCTCAGGATCAAAATAAATAGGATTAGGTGTAAAAGACGCAGCAGCAGAATGCTCAACACCCTGATCAACAGGAAGAATCGATAAATAACCTGTACCCGCAAGACGACCATGATTAAAAATCGATTTAAGATTCCTTAAAACCCTTGTAGGCCTATCAGAATCCATAAAAACACGATCTACAAAATCAGGACCAGGAAGATACAAAGACTCCTTCTTAATCTTAGGATCATTAAAATTCAACAAATAATCAGCTTCATCCCCTAAAAACCCTCTAATAGTTTCAATATTACTACTACCCATATGACTCCTAATCTCCTCTAACTCCTGCATAATCAATCATCTCTCCAATAAACACTCTCTCCAATATAAAGAAAAGAATATAAACTAGCAGAAAAACTTTCTGGTCAAAATTTTCTTCTTCTTTTTTTAGTTAAAGTCTACCTTCTTCATACCGTTTACTAAGTTTATCAATCATATCCTTAACCATAGATTTGAGATCATAAGAAGGCTTCCAACCCCATTCCCTTCTTGCAACACCATCATCAATAGACTGAGGCCATGAATCAGCGATAGCCTGTCGGAAATCAGGTTTATACTCACAAACAAAACCTGGAATATGTTTTTTAATCTCCTCAACGAGTTCACCAGCTGAGAAACTCATAGATGCAACATTAAAATCACAATGATGCCTAAGTTTTGAAACATCTGCCTCCATAAGATCAATAGTTGCCTTAATACAATCAGGCATATACATCATAGGAAGAACAGTATCCTCCTTAACAAAACAAGTATACCTCTTGTTTTTTATAGCCTCATAAAAGATTTCTACAGCATAATCAGTCGTGCCACCACCCGGTGGAGTTTCGCTACTAATTATCCCAGGATACCGTACACCTCTAACATCAACACCAAACTTCCTAAAATAATAATCGCCAAGAAGTTCACCAGCTACTTTGGTAATACCATACATCGTCCTAGGTTTAAGCACAGTCTCCTGAGGAGTATTAACCCTAGGTGTTTCAGGTCCAAAAACAGCAATAGAACTAGGTACAAAAACACGTTTCATACTATACGTACGAGCAATTTCAAGTATATTAAAAACCCCATTCACGTTTACATCCCAACAAAGCAATGGTTTATCTTCACCAACAGCTGAAAGTATCGCAGCCATATTATAAATCGTATCTATATCATACTCCTTAACAACTTTTTCAACAGTCTCTCGTTTAGTAACATCTATAAACTCAAAAGGACCAGAATTCAACAGTTTTTCACTAGGTTTAGTTTTTCTACCACATGCAACAACATTATCGTTACCATATCTCTCCCGTAATGCCATGGTTAACTCTGAACCAATCTGCCCTACAGCACCGATTACAAGGATTCTTTTCATATCACTTTTTACCATATAACAGAGTCCCCCGTATAGTACTGTGTTACCCCTATCAAAAACCGCTATACATAATTTACTATTTTATGAAACATGTAAAAAAAAGAGTAATGTGTTTAATAGTTATATAAACAAGATAAAAAACTCAAAATAAGAGCGTAATTTTCACGCTCCAGCATCTGACTCAAGATGAATCCATATAGTACCAGTATGCGCCCCTATAGACTCTACACTCTCAGGTATATCAACAGTAATCTGCACCCAGACGAAATCAGAAACACCGCTTGAAGCATTAGAGTTATTAATTGAATACCTTACATGTGCTGTTTCATCCCATGGTGTAGGGATAGTACAATTAGTTCGATCAGAGACATTATAACACATACCTGAAGAATTCGCATCACCAGATGCCAATGTCCAAGCAGTAGTATTAGTAGCATTTACTATAGTATTATTATCCCACATAAACACGCTACTAGGATCTGTAAGAGTGCTATTAGCATTAGCTGTTCTATTACCATGTAACCAGATTTTCATGTAAGTATAATTCGAGGAAGAAACGTTTATGTATGTAATGTTTATCGGATATGTCTCCTCGTTTACAAGTCCAAATGCTGCAGTAAACGTTTTTTTCATATTTGAACTATAAATATCGCCCAACCTGAGTACCAGTTGGATATTAGTTACATTACTACCTGAGACTCTTAAGACCCTGATACCATCAGAAGAATTATCAGAACCGATGTACCTAATAGATGCGTCACTAGGGTGAACAATAGTATAAACATATCCAATCTTGGTTACGGCATATTGAGTAGCAACAGCCATGTTAAGCAAAAGAAACATTATAGCTAGTATCATCCATTTCCTGTTTACTTTCATTTCCTTTCACCTTTTCTTTTCCTTACGGTCCCATATCACGTTACATCATAACGTGATAACTAATAGCATGTATATTGTTCTCAAATAACATTATAAAAAACTTTGCTGTCAAAATATCAAAATGTAAAAATGACACTAACTCCAACTGATGAATCAAAACAAAAAAATTATTCCAAAAAAACAGAATTAAGGTCTAGGTAAAAAATTAGATTCTTTTACAAGACGCGGGATAACCTCCTCCCAAAAAAGAGCAGTAATATGAACCCCATGAACACCCTTGATTTTTTTAATCTCATCAATCAACTCAAGAGCAATCTTAAAACCTTCTATCTGCGGATCCTCAGCCTTTTTCATCCTAAAATAAACATCATCAGGGACATCAACACCAGGAACATGAAACTTCATCCTCTCAGTCATCTTCAAAGATTTAAGAGGCGTAACACCTGCAAGAATATGAACCCTTTTATCAAGCCCTCTGCCTCTAACTTCGTCCATCCAAATATTAAAACGTTCAAGATTAAAAACACTCTGAGTCTGAATAAAATCAACACCAGCATTTATCTTCATCTCAAGACGATCTACTCTAAACTCATAAGGCTCAGCAAAAGGATTAGCCACACCACCAATAAAAACATCAGGTTTACCCGCTACTATCTTATCACCACTCTGAAAAACACCATTATCCCTCATATCCTTTACAACCTTAATCAACTGAATAGAATCTAAATCATAAACACCTTTAGCACCAGGATGGTTACCAAAAGATTGATGATCACCTGTAATAAAAAGTATATTACGAATACCAAGAGAAGCCGCACCAAGTACATCACTCTGAATAGCAATCCTATTTCTATCTCTACAAGCAACTTGCATAATAGGCTCTAAACCCATATTAAGAAGAATAACACTACCTGCTAAACTAGACAACCTTACAACAGCAGTCTGATTATCAGTAACATTAAAAGCATCAGCATAACCCTTTAAAATTTCACCTTTTACTCTAACCTTATCAGCGTCAGCACCCTTAGGAGGACCTACCTCAGCAGTAACAGCAAAATTATTCTCAACTAAAACCCTCTCCAAGTTACTCTTATACTTCACAACACCACCTGCATCTCATTAGATTTAGACCAATCCTTCGCCATTCTAATCCTCTTTAACCTATCTAACTCCCCCCGTCTCTGCATCTTTTTTATAATAAGATCCCAAACACAATCCATATCATGGTAAACCTCACATTTACCGTTCCTAGAACCACCACAAGGACCATTCAACATATGTTTAGGACAACGCGCTATAGGACACAAACCAAAAAACAAATCCTGAATACAATCACCACATAAATCACAACGCCTTTCGAAATCACCCAGATGTTTAATTTCACCTAAAAAGAGAGTATCAGTACCAGAGATCACATCCTTATCCTCCAAAACCTCTGACACAGCCTGTACACCATTACCACATGCAAGAACAAGAATTTTATCTGCATCTTTTATTTCCTCTTTATAACCTCTTAATATACGTTTATTATTCTGAAGATGACAAGCCGGTTCCAAGATAACCCAACCTGTAACTTTTATATCTTTTTCCTCCAAAATCTTCTTCATAGCAACTACTTCTTCCTCCCCACCAGTGTGACACAATGTAGCGCATTCGCTACATCCAATTATAAAAACAGGTTTATTCGCTATCGACTTCAATAAATAATCTAGCTCTTTCTGCTTAGTAACTATCATATAATTTAGTAGGATACAAGTTTTAAGATTTAAGTATTTGCATAACGTCCTCCCTTCTCTATTAAATGAAAACTTCTAAATATTCAGCCACTGTTTACTAAAAATAAACTGTTAAAGGAGAGAAAAAAATAAGGTTGAATTGAATATGTTAGATGATTTAAACTTGATTTCAAAAATCGATAAAACCAATATGCTTGATGCAGTTGCAGGTTTCCCTGAACAAATCAAAGAAGCCAAAGAAATAGTTGAACATACACACATACCCATTATCCTAAAAATAGACAACATCATCATTAGTGGAATGGGAGCTTCTGCGATATCTGGTGATATAGTACAAACATTATTTCGTGATAAAATCGACATCCCTATCTATGTAAATAGACAATATAATCTACCAAAATGGGCTAATAAAGATACCTTGGTTTTGTCTCAAAGTTATTCTGGGAACACTGAGGAAACCTTAAGCACGTTTAAACATGCTTATCAGAAGCATTGCAAAATCATCGGGATATCATCTGGTGGAAAACTTCAAGAACTTTGTGAGAGAAGAGAACTCCCTCATATTAAAATACCAGCTGGTATCCAACCTAGAGCTGCAACTGGATACATTTTGTTTTCATCGATTTTTTTATTAAAAAAAATCGGGGTTTTAACGGATGATATTGAATCAGAGATAAATGAAACAATCATAGTAACTGAAGAGTTTAGAAATCAAAATAAAAAAGATATCCCTAAAACAAGTAATATATCGAAACAGTACGCTGAAAAAATTTTTGATAAGACTCCTCAGGTATACGGCTGGGGTATCTATACGCCTATCGCAAGACGATGGTGCACTCAGTTCAATGAGAATAGTAAAATTGTTTGTAGATGGGATGAAATCCCTGAATGTAATCATAATGATATCGTTGGATGGTCTATGAACCCTAAGGTGACAAAGAATTTCATATGTATACTATTTAGGGATAGTGAAAATGAAACAATTTATATGTCTAAACGGATTGATTTTATGAAAAAACTTTTTGAAGATGTAGCTGGAGGTGTCATTGAAGTACAGGTAAAGGGTAAAAAACGTCTCGCTAAAATGATGTATGCTATGTATCTCGGGGATTTCATAAGTTGTTATCTAGGTATTTTAAGAAATGTAGATCCTACTCCTGTTGACGCGATAACTGAGTTAAAAAACGAGTTAGCAAAAATATAGACTGTCTTAAATCTATACTCTCCTTTTTTCAGTACCAATATGAAATAACCTATGTGTGAAAGTAAATTTATATAATGGAGAATACATTCAACTAAATGTTAGTTAGAATATTCAAAAAAAACTTAATGTATGTTTCAATTTGATGGGATGTATTAAAATGTGTGTGGTGACTTATGTTAGAGGAGTCCAGAAATGAGTCTAATGGATCAGGAGAGGTTAAACCTCCCCGATCTTCTGACGGTAGATATATAACCTTGTTTGAACAGGTTAATGCAGCAGCTTTTTTATCAACTCTCGATGGTAAAATATTAGAAGCAAATTTGAAATCCTGTGATTTTCTAGGTTATGAATGGGAAGATTTCACAAAAATGTCTCTTAAAGAGATTCTCTCAGAGTCAACGGATTGGTCTCAACTTATTGATGAGATCTCTGCAAGAGGTGGTTTGAATTTTGAAACAGAATGTATTAGGAAAGACGGTGGTCGTTTCCCGGCTGATATTAGTACTTCATTGTTTAGTTTAGATGGTAAACCAGTGATGTTAACGTTGATTTGGGATATCACTGAACGTAAAGAAGCTGAAAAAAAATTAAGAGAATCTGAAGAAAGATATCGTTGTATTTTTGAGAATAGCGCTGTGGCTATAATGCTTACTGATGAACATGAACGTATTGTTTCTTGGAATAAGTATACTGAGACTCTTTTAGGTATGAGTGAAAAAGATTTACGTGATAAACCTGTTTCGATGCTTTACCCGCCTGAGGAATGGAAGAAAATACGAGCTGCACGTGTTCGGGATAAAGGTATGCAGCATCACCTAGAAACCAGGATGTATAAGAAAAATAATGAGTTGATAGATGTAGATTTATCACTTAGTGTGTTTAAAAATGATGCCGGGGAGATCATTGGCTTTATTGGTGTAATTAAGGATATCACTGAACGTAAAAAAGCTGAAAAAAAGTTGAGAGAAAGCGAGGAGAAATATGAGGGTTTGTTTGAATGTTCAACAGATGGAATGTTAGTTCTTGATGCACGTGGTGAAATACTTGATGTAAATACTCGTGCATGTGAATTATTTGGTTTAACTGAAGAAGAAATGATAGGTAAAAACTTTCTCAGTATGGATCTTCTCACTCCAAAATCTTTATCGATTGTTGTAAATCAGTTTCAAGAATTGTTATCTAAAAAAGTTGCAACGAGTCAAGAGACTGAAATCCTGGATAAAAATGGTAAAATTTTGAATGTTGAACTTAGTTCTTTTTTCCTTGTTAAAGGGGAAAACGAGGTTGATAATTTTGTACTAGTAATTAGAGATATCAGTGACCGTAAACAAGCGGAGATTAAACTTTTCCGCGAACATAGTCTACTGCAAACGCTTATGGATAGTATCCCTGATTCCATTTATTTCAAAGATGAACAAAATAGGTTTATCATGGTGAACAAGGCAAAAGCAGCTCGTTCTAATGTAAAACCTGAGGATATGATTGGTAAAACAGATTTTGATTTCTTACCTGAAGAGGAAGCTAGGAAGGCTTTTGAGGATGATGAGGAAGTTATGAGAACTGGAAAGTTTATTATTAATAAAATTGAGAAGCTAACTGCTCCTGATGGATCTGAGCGGTGGGTGTCTGTGACTAAAATACCACGTTTTGATGCAGAGGGTAACATCATTGGTACGATGGGTATATCACGTGATGTCACAGAGTGGAAAAAATTAGAGGAGCTTTATAAAAAAGAAGCAAAGATATAGATTCTTTTTTTAACTAAAATATCATTTTTTTTATCTTTTTTATTGTTTGTTTAGGTTTTTTTGAAAAGTTTGATATAAGCGCGGGGAGGGAGATTTGAACTCCCGTGGTCGTAAGACCAATGGATTAGCAATCCATCGCCGTGCCGGGCTGGGCCATCCCCGCTCTTCTTTTTTTGCAGAGGAGAAATAAAACAGGTTGATAAAAAGATTATTGTTAAAAACTTGTTTTTTTATTGACGAATATATTAAAATATATGAGTCCTTTTATACTTAAATTGTAAAAATGGTAGATTGGACAGAAAAATATCGGCCGAAAACTTTAGATGAAATTGTTGGTAATGAACGTGCGATAAATGAATTACGTAAATGGGCCTATTTATGGAAAAAAGGTACTCCTAAAGAGAAAGCTGTGGTCTTATCAGGTAAACCTGGTGTTGGTAAGACCAGTGCTGCACTTGCGTTGGCTAATGATTTTAAATGGACGCCGATAGAGCTTAACGCTTCGGATGCTAGAAATGCTGAGAAAATAAAAAACGTGGCGATGTATGGTGCCATGTATGAGACTTTTTCTGAACATGGTGATTTTGTATCCTCACGTTATGGTGGTAGAAAACTGATAATTTTAGATGAAGCGGATAATCTTTATGAAAGAACTGAGAAAAGTACACAGTTTGGAACTGATTTTAGTGATAAAGGTGGTAAAAAAGCAATTATTGACACGATTAGAGTCACGAATCAACCCATTGTTTTGATAGTAAATGATTACTATGGTTTAATAAGAGGTAGCGGCGAGGTTTTAAAACAGATGTGCAAGCTAATACGATTTTATGATCCACATCCTAGAGCGATTTATAGTCTTTTGAAACGAATATGTTTATCAGAAGGGATAAATGTTGACTCTAAGGTTCTTCAGAGTATATCTGACAGGTGCAAAGGTGATGTACGTTCAGCGGTTAATGATTTACAGTCCATCTGTTTCGATAGGAAACAGGTTACTATAGAAACATTAAACGCTATAGGGTATAGAGATAGAGAAAAAGATATATTCACGGCGTTACGGGAGATATTTAAAACCCGTAATATAAATGTGATCAGGGAGACCATTTTACATTTGGATGTTGATCCAAAACTTGTTCTATTGTGGATAGATGAAAACCTCCCAAGGGAGTACATAGATGTAAATGATTTATTAGAGGGGTACAAGGCGTTATCAGAAGCAGATGTTTTCCTTGGTAGAACCTATAAGACTCAGAACTATGATCTATGGTCATACGCAAGTGACATTATGAACGGGGGCGTAGCACTTGCAAAAACCCATAGTTACCCTAATGACAGCTATAGTTTCCCAACGTGGTTAAAAGAAAAAAAAGACATCAAAAGCAGTAGCGTTACAAGAGATTTAATTATTAAAAAACTAAGTAAACTATGTCACAATTCAGATAGTAAAACCCGGGATTTCATATTATCTTACTTTATAAACATGTTCAGAAACAATACCTCTTTCGCTGTTAAAATGAAGAAAAAATTTGATTTATCTGAAAACGAAGTAGAATACCTCTTGGGTAAAACCCATGCTTATAAACTAAAAGAAATAATCTCAGCATCTGAATTAGAAGATATCATTAAACCCATCAAAGAACCTGTCAAAGAAAAAACAACTATGAAGATAGAAAAAAAAGATAAAAAAGAAAAAATACAGCAAAGCCTATTTGACTTTTGACTTTATATCTTCAAGTTGTTTCATAGTTTCCACTGCTTCATGTTTATACTCCTCTTTCAACTTATGATACGTGTCATCTGAAATCTTTTCCGCCCTATGCTGTTTCTCTATATCCTTAAGTACCTCCATGAGAAGAGCTTTTTTTGTAGTTAATAACTCCTCAGATACACCAGTTGTTTTTTTAACTACTGAAGACTTCTGTTTTTTTAACGAGTACGCTGTGGAAACCACTAAAAGCACAACCAAAAGTATTACAAAAACAACTATGTACCAACTTAAAGGTGTCTCAATAGATTCAAGTGAAATAGTAAACTCGTTGTTAGAAACAAAATTTTTACCTGAATAAATTTGTTTCCCATTAAACACTACTGATAACGAAGTAGTAGGATAAACAAGTATTTTGTTAAAATATTTTATATCTTCACCCAGCTTATAAGTTATCTCTACTATGTTTGTTGCATTTATTTCTATTTTTAAATCTGAAACATTATAAATGTTTTCTCCAGTATGAATAGGCGACTCTAAGAGATGGTCGTTAATCGAAATAATAATATCTTTTGCATCATGAGGAATCCAAAACGTTAGATTACTATAGTATCCATCATGGTCGCCCTTTATCGTTAAACTCTCTTTTACTGAAAAACCAGTATCAATAGTTGAAATATCTATTTCATGACGCTCTACGTTTATATCTTCTACATCTGATACAGCTGAAGGAAGCAATAGCAATATTAAAATCATGCTTATTGCTATTATACCTACTATTTCTCTCATAGACTCACACTCCCCCACAACAAGACGCGTGATGTTCTTAGTGATTTATCTACTTTTCTAAAATTATAAAAAAACCAAGTTATCCTATATTCTCTCTTTTTTTTACATTCTGATATAGATAAATGCTTTATATAAATTTTAAACGAAACATGTAAAAGCATGTTTCTCGTTATATGTTTTGAATTATGAAAATTAGAAATATTCAACTTAAATCAATTGAAGCAAGACGGTACCTTGGTTTAAACGAACGGCCTAAACAAGTTCGAATTGATCATAATAGCACTTTTACCCATGTATCTAGTGTAAAAAATGATGAAACAGTTGTTGAATTTCAATATACAGCAAGCTTCGGACCTATTGGTATGATAAAACTTGAAGGTTCACTTGTTTATGAGAGTAACGACGCAAAGAAAATCGCAGAGGAATGGAACGAAAACCGTAAAATGTCTAACCAGGTTGCAAGTCAACTTCATACAGCTATTATGCATGCCTGTGTACCAGAAGCAGTAGTAATCGCTAAAGACCTTGGGCTTCCACCACCAATTCCTCTACCTCAGGTTAGATTAGGATCTCATCCTAAAAAAGGACAAGCAGGCCCAGAAGTCGCCTAAAATTTAAACAGACTTTTTTAAAAAACAACTATATTTTTTTAAACGATTGATAATCTAAATAAACCAAGTTTGTATTACCATGTCTTTGTATTTATGGAATCAATAGTTATTACAATCGGTGGATCAGTGATTCTTTCAGAAGACATAGATGTCTCTTTTTTTAAAAAACTTAGAATACTATTAAAAAAACTTAGTAAAAAATATAAAATCTATATAGTAGCTGGTGGTGGTAAAACCGCGAGAAATTATATAAAAATAGGTAGAGAATTAGGATTCCCTGAGGAAACACTAGATGAACTCGGTATAGGTGTAACCCGTGTTAATGCAAAATTACTAACAGAAATTATTGAAATTTCTAATAAAAAAATACCTAAAACAACAGATGAAGCTAAAAAACTGGAAAACCCAGTAGTGGTAATGGGTGGTACTACACCAGGGCATAGCACTGACATGGTTGGTGCAGAGTTAGCCGAAAAAACAAGAGCCGCTAAACTCATCATTGCAACAAATGTCGATGGAATCTATGATAAAGACCCGAATATGTACATAGACGCTAAACAGTTAAAAGAGGTTACAATTTCTCAGTTGATTAAACAGTATGGTACAGAATGGAAATCCGCTGGTAAAAACATTGTGATTGATGGGCCAGCGTTGAAAATCATTGAAAAAACAAGAATACCTACTTTTGTTTTAAATGGGAAAAAACTCGATGAAATAGAGAAAGCTATTAATGGTCAGAAATTCAATGGAACAGTAATTAAAATATAAAAAAAGAAAAATAATAAATTGATTGTTGTTCTCGTCTTTTTTTATCTCACAAAATCTATATCTACTGTTTTTGAACTAGTAACTGTTTTCACTGGTGATCGTTCAAGTACTGGAGTACTTTTTGGACCAAGTAAGTTTGGTGATTCTACACCTGTCATTATCGCCATTACTCTACATTTTCCTTCAAACTCTGGTAGTACACGTGCGCCTAATATAACATTTGAGTAGCAGTCTAAA
>QMTJ01000007.1 GCA_003651045.1 Thermoplasmata archaeon
GTAATAGCAACACCAAGTTGAGACGGTAGAAGACTACCACCTACCAACGTAGCTTTAAACCATTTCTCCTCTTGATCCAAAACCTGAGGTTCCCTCGCATCAATTGGATTAGTAATAGTAATATAGTTTACCTTATCGAATTTATCCTTGACTACTTCAATGGCTGCATCAACAACGTCATCAGCGTTTTCAAACCTGAGGATTTTACCATACCCTGTTAAATCCCCGCATACAATAGAATATTTAACACCAAGATCTTGTAAAACCTTTGTAACTTTCTCATTTACCTCATCAGCTACTATAACAGGGATTCTTAAATAAGATGCCAAAGGTGTAGCTAACACACCAAGATTATACCCAGATTGATCATCTTTAATTAAAATAACACCGTTGCTGTTATCCCAATATTTCTCAGCGAGTGCTAAAGAAACCTCATTCGCAGGTTGAGAACCAGTTATAACCTCATCAGGAGTGACACCAATTTGATCTACTGCTCTTACTATAGAACGAGAAGGTTCATCAAAATTCACAACATACAATGGTACAATATTTTGTCCCCCATCTTTGTCATAGTTAACAGCTAATGGCGTAGCTATAAGCGCATAAAACGGGTCGCTATCTGAAACCATTATAGCATTTGGCATATGAGAAAGCTCACCAGAGACACTACTAAGAGCACTAGCTGGTAAAACATTTTCTGTTTCCTCTAAGGAAGGCGCCCAGAAATATATTCCAACTGAGGCGATAATTAATATTATCACTCCAATTATTACGATTAATTTATCATTCTTCTTCATATTTTATCCCCCATTTTATATAAATATCTATTATGTAGTATATTTGTGTCTTTCTATATAATATTTTCTATTATATTAAAATCTTCTAAATATTTAATATAAATAGATAAATAAATATTTTTCTCAAAAGAATTAAAGTATTAAAAAAAATTTGGAGAAACAATTTTTTTTCTTTGTCATCCAAATCCTTTAATAAGTTGATGTTATATTACCCTGAGAAAAAACATATAGGGGTAAAAAACCATGGTAGAAGGAGAAATGTCAAAACAACTTCAGGATCAGATAAACAGGTTACAGCAGATGAGGATGCAACTTCAGATGATAATTCAGCAGAGGCAGCAAGTTGAAGCAAGATTGAAGGAGACTGAGGAGGCTTTAGAGGAATTAAATAAGGTAGATGAGAAGACTCCTATCTATAAAAGTATAGGTTCTATACTTGTGAAAACTAAGGGTAAATCTGAGGTTGTAAAGGAGTTACAATCTGATAAGGAATCTTTAGAACTTAGGAAGAATACCTTGGAGAAACAAGAAGGTAGGACTAAAGAGAAGTTGAATGAGTTGCAGAGTAAGGTGCAGAACGCGCTTAGTGTATCTTCTAATTCTTCATCTGCATAGCTATTTGTTTAATATAAAAAAACGGGGTTGAGGAGGAGAGTATAAATATATGATAAAAAAAAGGTTTTTTCCTCCGTCTTATGATTTTAAAACTGGTGTTTTTTATCGTTTGTCATTGTTTTTGGGTTTTATTTTATTGTTTATTTTTATTTTTTTGAAACTGGGTTCTATGTTTATTGATGTTAGTGAGGCGAGTGGTTTTTTTAGTTGGTTTTATGATGTTTCTCATTCAACTGTTTCTGAGTCGATTATTGCTCTTGCTGTTATTTGTATAGGTGTGGGTGTTATTTTGTTTTTTTTACATTATCAGTTTGTGAAGCTTTCAGAGATCGCGGAGGAAGTTGAAAAAGGGGAGTTGTAGGAGTTTAAAAATGATATAATGTGAGTTTGAGAAAAATTGTTTTTAATTTTTTTTGAGGTTGTTGGATTTAAAAAAAGATTTGGTAAATGAGGGTTATAGGTTTTTTTTATTTTCCGTATCTTCTTTTTCTTTGTTGGATGTTTCTTATTGCTTTGAGGAAGTCTCTTTTTTGGAATGCTGGCCAGTAAACATCTGAGAAGTATAGTTCTGAGTAGGCGAGTTGCCATAGGAGGAAGTTTGATATTCTTTCTTCTCCTGAGGTTCTTAGTATCAGGTCCGGGTCTGGTAATCCATTGGTGTATAGGTATTTTGATACTATTGATTCTTTTATGTCTTCTATTTTTAGTTTGTTGTTTTTGACGTCTTCTGCTATTTTTTGTATTGCTTGTATTATTTCTTGTCTTCCGCCGTATGCGAGTGCTATGTTGAATGAGTGTTTGTTGTATTTTTTTGTTTGTTCCATTATTTTTTTTGCGTTTTCTCTTACGTCTTGTGGTAGTTTTTCTATTTGCCCTATTATTCTTACTCTTACTTGGTTTTTGTGTATGCGTGAGTCTTTTGATGCTTTGTCTAGTTCGTTTTTGCATAGGTTCATAAGGGTTTTTACCTCTTCGTTGTTTCTTTTGAAGTTTTCTGTTGAGAAGGCGTATACTGTTAGGTTTTTGATACCTAGTTCGAAGCACCATTCTAGTAGTTCTTCGATTTTGTCTCTACCGAGTAGGTATCCTGCGGTGGGTTTTAAACCGAATTCGGTGGCGAAGCGTCTGTTTCCATCCATTATAACTGCTACATGTTGTGGTATTGGTTCTTGTTTTATTTGTTCGATGAGCTTTAGATCTTTGAATTCGTTGATTTTTTTTGAAAAGTAGTTGTAGATGTCTGAGTTGTAGATCATTGCACCTATTTTTCTGGCTGTGCTGCTTCGTATTGCGTATTCTTCTATTTGGTTTATCTTTTTACCAGCGAATGCTTTTAGTGTTGTTTTTTTAGATGGAATTTTTTTCTGCCTCCTCCACCTGTTTTTTTTATATTTGATATACTTGTTTTTTGTTATTTAATAGTTTTTATTATTAGATATTACTTATTACCGGGGATATGTTATATATTTAATGTATTTAATTTAGAGTATTAGTTAAAATGTTTTTGGAGTGTTTTGTGATAACAAAAAGGAGGGTTTTTTAGAATAAAAAAAACATGTTTTGTAGTTGTTTTTTTGGGGAGTAAGGGTGTTTGGTTGTTTCTTATTTTTTTTATTTTGTGTTTTTTTCTACGAATTTTTTTATTTCATCGATGTTTTCTATGATTAATTGTGCTTTTCGAAGTCCGAATCTAAAGGGGTATGCATCGTTTTCATCTTTTTTTAATACTATGACTGGGTTTCCATTATATTCTTCAAATTCTACTGGCATTTTTTTGTTAGCCTCCAATATTAGGGATAAAGTAATTACTGGTACTAAACTGTTTTTCTTTTTTTCTAGTTAAATTTTAAAACTGGTATCATATTTTTCTTTTTTTTCTTGTGGAATCTTGTATTATGCGTATTGGTTTGTTTTCCAAAGTGTTTAAATAAGAAAAACATATTCCGACTCCTTACATTTAATATGGGTGATTAGTCTGGGTAACATTAGACCGACGTATATAAAAAATGTTGCAATAGCTTTGGTGAAGAGGTTTCCAGATCAGTTTAAATATGATGATTTCCAGTATAATAAGGAGAGAGTAGCTGAGTTGAGTGATGTGGGTAGTAAACTTTTAAGGAATCGGATAGCTGGTTATATTACTAGGTATTTAGCTGTCCAGAATAAAGGAAAAACAAATCCACCAATTTCTGGGTAGCAACCTAAAATTTATTTTAAATGTTGTTGTTTAACTAGTTTTAAATAACATGGGGGGCATGTTTATAGAAAAAAAGATACAGCGTGCGATAGAGGATTTACAGAAAGGGCGTTTTATTTTGATATATGATGATGATAATCGTGAGGGTGAAACAGACTTGGTAATGGCATCAGAATTTGCCACCCCGGGTTCTGTTAGGACGATGAGGAAAGACGGTGGCGGGTTGATTTTTATTATGATTTCAAAGGAGATAGCTGATGGGTTGAAACTCCCGTTTCTCGCTGACATGTATGCCAAGGTTGAGGATAGATACCCTGTTCTTAAAGTATTGGCACCATATGATATACCATATGATTCTAAGTCTTCTTTTTCGCTTTATATTAATCATCGTGAAACCTTCACAGGTATTACTGATATTGATCGTAGTCTCACTATGAGACGTTTCGCTGAGTTTGTTAAGAAAACAAATTTTAACAACGGCTATGCTATGGAGTTGTTTGGTAAAGAGTTCCGTTCACCAGGGCATATACCTATTTGTGTAGCTGCAGAGGGTTTGTTAGATGAGCGAAGGGGGCATACTGAGCTTGTTGTTTCTATGTTGAAAATGGCTGGTCTTGTTCCTGTTGGTAGCGGTTGTGAAATGATGGGTGACAATGGTAAAGCATTGTCTAAAGATAAAACTAGGGAGTATGCTAAAAGATATAATCTTGTTTTTCTTGAGGGAAAAGAAATTGTTGAAGCGTGGAAGAAATGGTTAAAGTAATGGCAACTGGGACTTTCGATATCCTTCATCCTGGTCACATTTATTTCCTGAAAGAAGCTAAAAAATTAGGTGATCAGCTTGTTGTAGTAGTTGCAACTGATGCTACTGTTAGAAAGCTGAAACATGAACCTGTTAACCCTGAACATGTTAGACTTAGTTTAATTAAAGAATTAAAAACGGTTGATGAGGCTTATCTTGGTTACGAGGACGACATGTACAGGATAGTGGAAGAGATTAAACCAGATGTTATCGCCTTAGGTTTTGATCAGATACATGATGAAAACAGGATTAAAGCTGAGCTTAAAAAAAGAAACATTAATGCAAAAGTGGTTCGTCTTAAAGAGTTTAAAAACGGTAGTGATTTAGAAGGCACAAGGAAAATCATTAGTAAAATTATTTCTGCATATGAGTTTCAAAAACAGATGGAGCGTATCGAAGGTAGATGAAACGAATTGGTATAGCTGATACGACATTTGCCCGTTATGACATGGCGTCTGCAGCTATAAACGAGTTGCAATCAAATCATACAGGTTTCAAAATAATACGTTACACTGTACCTGGGATAAAAGATTTACCTGTTGCGTGTAAAAAACTTTTTGAGGAACAAAACTGTGACATTGTAATGGCACTTGGTATGCCTGGTTCAAAACCTATTGATAAAACATGCGCGCATGAAGCAAGCCTTGGTCTTATACAAACTCAGCTCATGTGTAACAAACATGTTATAGAGGTATTTGTACATGAGGATGAAGCAAAGGATGAAAAAGAGCTGGCATGGCTTGCTGAACAACGCACAAGGGAGCACGCGTTAAACGTTTTGGATTTACTTTTCAACCCTGATAAACTTGTTAAAAACGCAGGTAAAGGGTTGAGACAAGGATTTGAGGATGTAGGAGCGATTAGAGAATAAAAAAAATTTTTGGATAGTAGGATGTGATAAAAACATGGTAAAAAATAGTAAGATACGAATTGGAGCTGTTGTCTCTGAGTTCAACTATGATATAACAATGATGATGCTTGAAAGAGCAAAAGAACACGCTGAATTCCTTGGAGCTGAGATAACAAAAATAGTAAAAGTCCCAGGGGTTTTTGACATGGGGCTCCCTATTAAGAAACTACTTGAACGTAGCGACGTCGACGGTGTAGTAGCACTTGGAGCTGTGATCGAGGGTGAAACAGAGCATGATGAAATCGTTATACAGCATGCTTCTCGTAAAATCGCTGATTTAGCAGTAGAGTATGATAAACCCGTGGGATTGGGTATATCTGGACCAGGTATGACACGACTTCAAGCAGAGGAAAGAATTGAAAGAGCTAAAGCAGCTGTAGAAGCAGTAGTGAAACTCCATAGAAGATTAAGACTCTAATATTTTCAACTAATTTTCGATTTCTTTTTTTATATAGATCTTTATATCTTCCCAAAGATTACTTAAAAACTATAGATAGTACTATTTTATAAATAATAACTCTAATAAAACTAAATAATAAACCAAAGGTTTATAAATGTAGAAAAATATTAAATTTATTATAAAAAATAAGATAATAAAGAAAGAGTGGAGAAAATCATGAATAAAAAAATAATAATATTAATAATTTTATCAATATTAGTACTAACAAACATCGAGGGAGTATTAGCTATAAAAACTAAAAACAATTTATATGAAAAAGATGTTAATCTAAAATCAGTTTCTTCAAAAGGCGACGGGGAAACAAAGAGATATGCATTAGTTATTGGAACAGATCCTATGGCATTTTGTACAAATGATGCAGAAGATATGTCTTCAGTGTTAGAGGATCATGGTTGGAATGTAAAAGTCTATAAAGGGCTATCTGCAACTAAAGAAAATATTTTGAATGGTATTCAATGGTTGGCAGATCAGTCAGATAGCGATGATATTGTATTGTTTTTCTTTTCAGGCCATGGAGCTACAAGGGTCATCGCTGATTATTATAATAAGCCAATTTTTCTAATTGAACTTAAATTAGCTTTTTTAAAAATAAATCCTTTAACAACACAAGTTCTTATTTTTGACACTTGCCATGCTGGAACTTTAAACGTCGGTGCAGATGTTCCTAAATTTAGATTAAAATATTTTTATTATGACGGAGAATACCCCGATGGTGATGAAGAATTTGAAAAATATGGTTTTTTTGGATTTAATGGTACAGGGCGAGTCGTCCTTGCTGCATGTAAAGGTTTCCAATATTCTTATGGTGACCCCTATCTAAGAAACGGTGTTTTTACATATTACTTAGTTGAAGCATTACGTAACAAAGAAACAGATACAAACAAAAACGGATGGATTTCTGAAAAAGAAGCATTTGATTATGCAAAACCAAAAACTAGGCAGAGAACAAAAGATTATTCTTTATTAGGGCAATGTCCTGAGATAGTTAAAGATACACATCTAGGTCAAGTAAGTTTAATAAAAGTAGAGAAAAAAGGAGTAAACCGTAATAAATCATTTTCGTTAATAGAAAATCACAATTTTTTAAATTCTAAAATATATATTTTGTTAAAAAATTTATTGATCTCTCTGTCGAAGTTCTCTTTGGTATGATCACAAATCCTTATCCAATAATGTAGCTACTGTGAACTAGAAATGTTTATTGTAAAAAAAAATTATGCGTGATTCATTTTCTATAATAAAATCTAAAAAGTTTCTTACTTACAAAGTGATTAAAAATAGTTTTTTCTTTATTTTTCTTTATCTATCATTTTAAAAATAGATGGTAGATGGATTGTATATGAGCCATCTTTTTGGATGATAATTGGTTCCTCTTCTAATAATCCTTTTAAATCGATTTTGTAACTACCTGGTCTTTCTATGTCAATTGTTTCTGGTTTGTCAGATTGGTCTGTTTCCAGTTTAATTTTTTCAATAATAGTTTTTCTATAGTTTTCATCAGTTATAACTTTGATGTCTTCTTTATCCATGGTAGTTTTTTCTTTACTAAGGTGTTTCTCCATTGCTTTACGTATATCTCGGGGTTTGATTTTAACCCAGTTACCGGTTTTTTCAAATAGATCTTCGTCTTGGGAACCTATTAGTTCCAAGATAGCTGATTTGATGTCATCTTTGGTTTTTTCTCTAATACGTTCCCGTTGTTTTTCATCAAGTGGTTCTTTTGTGAAAAAGAAACGGTTACCACCGCAGTCTGGGCATCCTTTAAGTAGTTGTGTTGATCCTTCTTCGAATACACGTCCACATTTCAGACATTGATGCGGCATTTTTTATTTAGCACCTCTACCTGGTATTATCTTGATTTGTATCATATCGTTATCTTTTTTAACTGTTTTTAATAGGTTTGCAGGACCTATAAGGGTTATACGTGGTTTACGGGTTATACCTAGTAGTCTTTGGAAAAAAGTCGGTTGATCTTCTCCGTATCCTTCCATTTCAACTCCGATGAAAGTGTCTTGTTCGATTTCTTTCATTGTTCGTTCAATTAAACTAGTTTGTTCTATTGGTGTTAAACCATGTTCTAGGACGAGTATTTTACCGTTTTTGACTTCCCGGAGTATGAATTTTAGTTTTTCTTCTGAGCTGAGTTCTTGTAATTTATGTCGCGATACCAGGTTGAATGATATCCCTCTATCTTTTTTTGTCAAACTATATCTACCTCCGTTTCTTTTTTCTTTTTTTACTGAAATGTTTCACCATGGTAGAATACAGGTTGTCAGCGTTGTAACCAGTTAACGCACTGATGGGGACAACAGGGTGTTGTGGGAACGCTGATTTTAGAGTCGCTGGACTAGCGTCTTCTATATCTATTTTGTTTGCAGCTATAAGCACAGGTAGGTTTCTTGCTTCTAGGTTCCCAAGTATGGTTACATTTACTTGGGTGAATGGATCTTGTGTTGAGTCCATGACTAGTAGCACCCCGTCTATATCTTCAAGCCATTTAATGGATTCAATTACTCCCTCGGTGGCTTCTTTTGCACGTTGTTTTGCTTCTTCTTTACTAAGACCCCAGGTGTTCATGAAATCTTTGAAATCTATTTTTGTAGTTATACCTGGTGTGTCTACAATGTCCATTACTAGTGATGAGTTGCCGTTTTCTACTCTTACATCTTTTTTCCATTTCGCCCGTCGTGTTTCATGTGGTATTTCAGAAACGCTACCCATGATGTCTCCTGTCCAGTCACGTAGTATACGGTTAGCAAGGGTTGTTTTACCAACATTTGGGGGACCATAAATACCGATTTTAACATGTTTTTTACCAAAAATCTTCTGCAATATAGTAGAAAGACTAACTTTTCCAAATATTCCCATCCATTTATTCCTCCTAGTAACTAGGTGTTTTATACAAGTAAGACAAATTAAGATATGTTTATAGTGGTTTATTAGTTTAATGGTAAAAAAACTATGTTTTTTTAAATAATAATTTAGAAAATCAGTAAAAAGGTTAAAAGTGAATTATCCCTGGATTTTATGAAAATCCTTAAATAGCAACAAATTCATTCATTTATTCTCTAATATATGTTAAATTTGGGAGGCATGATGTTTATGGCAGAAGAAAATAAATCAGAAGGAAGTTATGGAAATTTTGATTCCCTTAAAGAACGTTTAACCGCTGTTACAAATCAAATTGATGCAATTAAGGACTCTTTCACCAGGAGCACCGAAGAGTTAGCGAAGATTCAAAGTATGCTCAATATTGGTAACTTGGATGATATAACTAGTGTACTTGAAAAATATGAAAATAGAATCGCTGAAGCAGAAAGAAAAAGGGAGGAAGCAATGGAGGGCGCTAGGAAATATAGTGAAGAACTTGAAAAGGAAAAGGAACGGTTGATAAAACTATGGGATGCCTATAAAAGTAGGGAAGAAGAGCTCTCTAATATAGAGAAAAAACTAGCAGAGTATGAAGAACGCGTTAGAACAGTCGAAGCTTCTAAAAAACAGATGGAAGAAGATTTCACAGCTAGAATTAATACCCTTGAACAAAAGTTAAAAGAAAACGAGGAGAAAATAACTCTTTTTGATGAATACAAGACAAGATGTGAAGAATTCGATCATATTAGAAACCAGTTAGAAACAGAGATACAAGAGTTAAAAGAAGAAAACGCTAAAAAAGAAGAAGAATTAAAACAGCTTAATGAAAAAATAGGTGAGTTAACCGAGCAGGCGCAGTATGCAGAGTATAAGGAGAAATATGAGGAAGTAAATGCTGAGTATGAAAAAGAAAAAGAACGACTCACAAAACTTTATCATCTCTACGAGGAAACCGATGCCGAATGTAAAAGGTTAAAAGAGGAGAATAAGAAATGGCAGGAATGGTACAACTCGAACAGGGAGATATTTAGTAAACTCTTCTCAACAGCTCCACCTGTTGGCACCACCCCATCCACGGGTGAAACAGTTGAACCAAACCCTACTACTTCTACATCTTCACCACCTGCTGGTGAGGTTGAAATCGATGTAGAAAACCCAGAGGATAAAACACCTAAGAAAAAAAGAAGATTCAAATTCAAAAAATAAAAAAACAGTTAACTTTCCTAAATTTTTTTTTATTCTATTTTTACAGTACTATTTCCTTCCTCATCCTCAGTAACATAAATAATATGTTCCATATAGTTTTTCACATCCTCTATATGAGTAATGAGGAAAATCTGCCTAAACTTAGATGATAAACTATTTAATGCTTTCATAATGTTTTGTCTTCTAAAAACATCCTGTGACCCAAATATTTCATCTAATATTATAAAATTAAACACACCACCTGCTCTTTCTGTTATAACCTCTGAAATAGCAAGTCTTAAACATAGATTCACCAGGTCTTCCTCTCCACCTGAGAAACGTTTAACTTCATATTTCTCGCCATTATCGTAGATAAAGAGATCATAGTTTTCATCAAGTTCAACTTCAGAATATTTACCATCAGTAAGCGTTCTAAAGAAATCAGAGGAATACAGTGATAATGTAGGTCTTATACGAGAGATTAAATGTATCCTGAAACTAGACATTACTTCAGAGAGCAAGTTTAGGTAACGAACTGTTTTTTCCTCCTCCTGTAGTTTTTTCTTTATACGGTTTAACTCACTTAGTCGTTCCTTTAAATTTCTAATCTCTTGATCAACAAGTTTTTTCTCCCCTTCTTTTTTCTCCAACTCGACCTTGATATTCATAAGTTTATCTTTTTCTTTGTTAAAAAAATCAAGAGAACCCTGGTATTTCTCGTAACATTTTTTAACTTGTTTTTTAACATTTTCAAACTCGTGGGTGTTAAAAACGATTTCACCAATACTTTTGTATTCTCTTTTTTTCTTTAACCACTCCTGTTTTTCACGTTCAACCTCAGATGAAACATGTTTTATCTTAGCAATAACACGTTCTCTTTCTCTGAACTGATCTTGTAAATAATTCCTTTTTTTCTGAAGAGCAACATGTTCACGTGATAAACGTTCTTTTTCATCTTCTACTTTTTTAATTTCACTCTCAAGTGATTTCATCTCTTTTTGTTTACTTTTTATTTCGTCATCAAATTTTTTTAAAAGAACATTATATTGTCTACCCAGTACTCGTTCACATGTAGGGCATCTGGCATCGGAACCAAGTTTTTTAATATTTCTTTTTTTAACATCAACATCAGAAATCTCTTTTAGAATACGTTGTATAATAGTTTTTTTCTGTTCAATGTTTTTCAAAAAACTTTCTAATAATTGGTTAACCTCATCTAAACGTTGTTCAGTTGAATTAAAATCTTTTTCGATGTTTCTAAAAACAACAAGTTTTTTTTCCTCTGTTTTAAGTGTTTTTTCTCTGCCTCTAATTTTTTCCTCTAACAATTTGATTTCTTCAGATAAATTCTTCTTTTTTTCAAAAAGAGTCTTCCTTTCAACGAGTTTCTCCTCATATTTTTTTAGTTTTTCATACTCGTTTTTATCACTAATATACTGTTTTTCAAGAGAATTCAACTCTTTTTTATACTTCTGTACTGTCTCCTGAAGCTGTTGTATTATAATATTGATTTCTTTTTTTCTTTCATCGAGTTTTTTTATTTCTTCTTTAAAAACTTCCTCTTTTTTTCTACCAGTTTCATCAACGAGGTCATTCCTCATTTTTTCTATTAAAACATCTTTGTTTTTTTTATCAGATCGTATTTCTTTTATAACGAGGTCTAATGAGTCAATCCCGAGCATCCGTAGTATCAAAGGTTTTCTTTCACTCGCTATCATAGATGATAAAGCGTTGAGTTCTTTTTGTTTAGCAAAAATACTTGTGAAAAATGATTTAAAATCCATACCAAGTTTTTTTTGAATGAATTTATTAACTGCTTCTACACCTGTTGCAGCTATTTTACCATTAACTGTAACCGTGGCAGATGCTGTTAGGTTTTTCCCGGTCATCTCTCTAACTATTCTATAATTGTTTTCTTCGAAGACAAACTCGAGTTCTACTCGGCATGGTTCAGAGGTTTTAGCGTTTTGTCTTTTTATCTGATCAGCGGGTGTCCTAGCTGCAACTGGGCCATAGAGGACCCATGCTATTGCTTCAAAAATGGTGGATTTCCCAACGCCGTTGAGTCCTACTATACCTGTTACGCCATCTGGGAATTCAATTGTAACGTCTTTGAATTTCCTAAAGTTTTTTAGTACTAGTGTTTTCAGTATCATTTACCTTCATCTCTAGCTTCGATTTTTTCAATGTAACCTATACCTAGTTTTAGGAGGATGTTTTTTTCTTGTATATCTTGTTTTTTAAGGAATTGTTTAAACTCGTTAACAAGTGCATTGATTTTAGAAGTTCCAAGGTTTTTTGTTTCATCTTCTTCTTTTATAACATCAGCTTTTATTTCGTAATGTATTGCTTCACTACTTAGTTTCCTTATTTCATGGAGGTCAATACTTCTGTAGATTTGCAATGGTATATTTTGTAGTGTTATACGGAATGTTTTACCCTGGGGTTGTATTGTTTCTACTGTTTCTCTTATTTTTTTCATGATTTCATCAAGTTTCAAGTTTGAGCATTTAATAGGTTTTGTATCAATCATTGGTCTTGTCTTAAGCTGTATAAAACTAGGTTTAAGTTTTTTGTTTGAGAGTTCGAGTTCTATGAAACCTTTTTTGTCACCTGCATCTGCGAAAGTAAAGTTTTCTGTTGAACCCGGGTAGAATGCGTTACTGGTTAGTTGTGTGTATTTATGATAATGTCCTAATGCTATGTAGTCAAAGTCTTTACTGAGCATGTCGATTGGTATAAATAGTTCATTGAATTCGTTCATACTAAAAACTTTGATACCTGTCACAGAACCATGTGCTACTAGAATGTTGTAATCAGCATTAGATACGGGTTTGATTTTTTTGAGTTCTTCATTGAATTCTTTTTTATTATTACTCTGCGGTAGAGCATGGATTATTGTTTTTTCATTGTTTATATTGAGGGATAATTTTTCGTATTTTTCATTATAAACAGGGTATATGTTTTCTACATGGTCAAATATACTGAAGATATGCCCGGTTTCTCTGAGTTTAGGATGTTCATGGTTACCTGCTATGACAACAAAGGGTATACCTGTTTTTGAAAGCCGTATAAGTTGTTTCATAGAGAATGTGATAGCTCGGTTGTTAGGTCGTACTGAGTCAAAAAGGTCACCAGCATGTATTATGAGATCAGGTTTTGTTTTAACAGCGTAATCAATGAATTGTTCAAAAACGTTGTAGACATCTAGTTCACGCTGGTTTATACCTTCTTCTGTTACTTTACGATACGCGGAATAACCTAAGTGTGTGTCAGCAATATGTAGAATCTTCATACTTATCAGTTTTTATATTCAAGTTTTTTAGAAACAATATCACATACAAGCGTTACCACGTCAAGTGTTGGAGCAATAGATGGTGCATATGCTGTTTCAAGTTTCTTAAAGGTTTCAACGTCTAACTCTGATAGTATTGCACAGGCGAATGTGTTAATCCTCTGACCTGCTTTGTCACCAACTACTTGAGCACCTAATATTTTACTAGTTTTTTCATCTACAAGAACCTTGGCAGTAACTGGTTTACCACCAGGGTAATAACTAGGATGAGAAAAACCATTAAACTTACCTGTAAGTATTGAGAAATCATTTAAACAGTTAGTCACAGGTCCTACCGCTGCTACTTCTATGTTAAAAAACTCTGATGTACTTGTCTGTAAGACACCTCTTAGTAGTTTATAGTTTCCACCAGCTGCGTTTACACCAGCAGCTATACCCTGACGTACAGCTATACTACCGAGACCAACCGGTACTGGTTTCTTAGTAACAAAATCAACGTATTCGGTACAGTCTCCAACAGCATAGATGTTTTCTATATTTGTCTCAGCTCTCTCGTTTACAACTATACCACCTGTCTCGCCTATTTTACAACCGGCTTCTCTCGCAAGAGCTACCTCAGGTTTAACACCGGTAGCGATAATTAAAAGATCTGTGTCAATTGTTTTTTCATCACCGTTTTCATTGTTTTTTATCCGTACTTTATTGATTCTACCACTAATATTTTCAACCTTTGTAGCTAAATAGTTTGTAAAAACTGTGACATCACCAGGGAGTTTCCCTTGAACTATCTCTGCCATATCGCTGTCGAAAGTTCTAGGTAAAATATGAGATAATGCTTCAACAACTGTTACTAGCATACCTCTCTTGTAAAGGGCATCTGCCATTTCTAAACCAATGAACCCTGCCCCAATAATAGTTGCTCTTTTATTTTTTTGGACAAATGGTAAAATATTCTTTACATCATCAATTGTTCTAACAGCAAAAACACCATCGACAAATCTACCATCTATAGTAAGGTTTTGTATAGGCGGTATAGTAGGTTGTGCACCAGTAGCTATAACTAAGGAGCCATATGATTTTTTAACTGTGACATTATCTTTTTTACCCACTACCAGTTGATTTTCTACATCAATCTCTTCAACTGTTGTGTTAAGTAAAAGATCAATTTTTGCTTTTTTAAACCAATCTTGTGAAAACTCGATGAGATCCATAGGATCCCTGATTACACCAGATATTACATATGGTAAACCACATTTTGAATACTGTGGATATTTGTTTTTTTCAAACACGGTAACACTTGATTTTCTATTTGTCTTCCGTGCAAACTGTGCAGATGTACCACCACCTGCTCCACAGCCGATTACTACTATATCTCTATCCTGGTTCAAATAAAAAACCCCGTAATTCACAATTAAATTTGTTTTTTTAATGATTTTCATTAAAAAAAATTTGTTTTTTTCGCATAAACCCCTATCTTATTATTTTTTCTTTATATTTTTTAATATTATTATAAAGATAGTTATAACAGAAGTTAAAACCATTATATATAATAAAAAGAGGAAAAAAGATGGGTTTTTTACTCCTCGGTGTTCTACAGCCTCTGCATTCTGAGATGTCTCTCCTCTGATTAACATGTTGGATTCCATGAATGCTTTTTGTAAATAATCAAAACCTTGTTCATATTCACCTTGCTGAATGAGTTGTTCTCCTTTTTCATATTCTTCTCTAACATAAGAGGTTTGCCTTCCAATTACCTCTGCGGCGTTAATCCTTGACCCGGTGATACTTGTAGCGATCTCTATTATTTTTTCTTTCAAAAAAGTTGATTCATATGTGTTATTAAAAACTGAAACAGCATTTTTCATATTATCCAGTGATACTGTATAGTTTCTTTCCCATAGGTTTTTAATTATGTTTTTAACTTGGATATCGGGTATTTGAATAGTTTTTATCCAGATTTCCTCAGTTAAGAAAGCCTGTTTTTGCATCTCTGTATCAACTGTTGTTAAAAAATTAGATATATTGATTCTTTTTTTCAACAGGTTTTTTGATATCTCCTCTATAGATTTAATCTCGTTGATGAAAACATCTTCTGTTCTACTGAAAATAGTTGATAAATTACCACCATATGTATTTAATAAATCTAAGGATATCTGCGCTGCTTTTCCATCTTTATATGGTTCGAAAATATCATTGTCGCAGATATGAAATGGTACATAGATTGATGAACATGCGTGATTCGGTGAAAACCAGCCGCAGCTTAAAACATTATAGTTTTCTCTTGGAACCTGATATATTGCTACCGCTTCATATTTAAAAAACCTTTCACACATAGGTCGTAATCCATCAAGATCTTCTCTATCTAACCGTGACCAGTTCATCATGTCTTTTACTGTAATACGTCCGTAACATGGTTGTATATATTCTAGCATTTTTTCCTCCCATGCCTTATACATGTTAGTAACTCGTATCTTTGCTTGTTTCCCGTTTATTTCTAATACTTTAACGCTGAAAAACCCTACTGTTCTGCGTTCCCCTATGGGTATTTTATAGATTATACCGATATTGTTTGTCCTGAGTACATGTAGAAGCTGAACAGGTTTTACATATACAGAATTTTCTTTTATATCTAAGATTTTTACACCATATAGAGAGTTCAACCTTACAATGCTATGTTTCCGAACATTTTTCTCCACTACTGTATCAAAAGACCATGAGATAGGGAGTTTTTTAAAAACCTGTGTCCTCCAGAGTTTTTTCGGATAATTAGACATTACAACGACACCGTTTTTGATTTCTTTTACATTATAGCGGAAAGCATCTCCTTCAACAACATATCCCTTGTTTGGTCCAACTACAAAAAGATTCTCTGATACACCAGTTGCATGTAACTTATCCACTGCGTTTTTTGTTAACAACATTACAGCTTCATCTTCTGTATCTGCTCTTTCACAACTGTAACGTATCCAGTCGAAATCATCCCAGCTGTGTTTTGTTGGGTTTATCCAACCTGAGACTGTATCTGCGTCACCAAAAGCTAAACCCATACTATTAAGAGTCATACCAGATTTTACAACATTAGGGATAACATCATCTTCTGTAGCGACACCAATATACTTATGTAGTGTTTCAAAATTCATAGGTTTACCAGTCCATGGATGATGATAAACATACTTATAACCCTGTGGAACAATACACAAAACCTGTAAACCAGGGCGACTGGGATCTCTAACCTTTAGTAGAAGATTATAATCACCATCAGTTGCATCACCACAAGCAACAATATCTTTACAGGCTTTTACATTAAAAGATACAGCAACATTAAAAAAAAGAAAGACAGTAAATATGATAGATAATGCCCCGTACTTATTCATACAGTGATATCAGCATCAACATAATTATATAAAAAGGTTATTTTAAAAAAATGTTGATGCTTTTATTCTTTTCCAGTGGTTTTACTATTCTTTTTAGTTTTTTTACCAGTATTTTTTGTTTTTTTAGCTGAAGAAGTTGTTTCTTTTTTTACTGGTTTTTTTGTTTTTTCAGAACCTTTTTTTTCTTCTTTCTTACTGGTGGTGTTTTTAGATTCTTCCTTAACAGTTTCTTCTTCAACTTTAGATTCCTCTGTTTTTGTTTTTTCTTTTTTCTTTTCAGTTTCTTCTACTGTTTTTTCCTCTTCTTTCTTAACTGTTTTTTTCTCCTCAATTTTTATAGTTGGATGAGATAGAACTTCTGTTTTGGAGATTTCTATTCTTTTCACAGGATACAGTTTTTTACAGTTTTTGTATATCTCACTACCAAGTTTACCATCTATTATGTTTTTTATAAACTCTGATAAAGTACTGTTTTTAGCTTGTTCATATATTGTTTTTTTCATGGCTTCTCGGATTACTTTTTTCTGAGAACTTTGTATACGTTTTTCTGTAGTGGCGAAGGGTTTCACTCTTAACAGTGCTCCATCGCGTGTTTGTACGTCGTAGACTCCATCGATTTTTGATCTTCGTCTTCTTATCATTCGTCTGATATAGTCA